>JAFGFI010000271.1 GCA_016931185.1 Anaerolineae bacterium | reverse complement strand
CTTCTCCTTGTGCGTGGTTTTGGCAAACCTATTTTCGCACAGAAGTCGCCTGTGGGCAATTTGTCAAGCTAACTTAAACCATGCCCATAATGCTTTCTCGATTGCTACTCTATTGAAAATTTGGAGGCACTATAAACGTAAAACCCTTACGACATCATTTACAAGTGGTGGTCCTACAGAGTGTCGCGTTGTTGCGGATGGATGATCTTACGGTTTGTGTTTCACGACAGGGCAACGTTTCTGCTAATTAGCTTTGCGTACACATCTTCCCACGCGGTGTAGACATTGCTCCAATGGTAATGTTCTTCAACCCATGCCCGTCCCTGCTTCCTTAATCGCTCACCCAGCGCTGGCTCCTTCAACACCCGCACTACAGCCTCAGCCAGTTCCTCCGGGGTATCGCCTAGCAAAATATTCTCTCCTTCTGCTATCTCAATCCCCTCAGCCCCAATGCTCGTCGAGACAATCGGCACTCCCCACGACCAGGCATCAACGATCTTGACCCGCATCCCCCCCCCAGCGCGCAGAGGAACAATAAAGACCGCCGTCTCCGCCAGATAAGGCTCCGGATCAGGCACGTAACCGGTTACCTGGACGTTACGCACTTGAAGCGTAAGGTCTTGCACTTCCTGGGGTGGGTCCTTACCCACAACCACGAAACGCACTTCCGGCATTTGCGCCAGTACCCGAGGGAAAACCTCGCGCGCGAACCAGAGCACACCTTCCACGTTGGGCGGCCAGAACATGGTCCCCAAATGAGTCACAGCGAGAGGTCGGGCACAACGGGCCACCAACGGTTTGTCGTTGATATCAACACAAATGGGGATGACAGAGGTCGTAGGATGGGGATGGGAAGAGGCATACTCGCTGTGGGACGCGCGCCGCACAATCTCCTCCTGATCTACGCCGGTAACGAAAACAACGTGATCGAAATGGCTATAGGTTTCTACCTCGTAATGCGCCATGACGCGCGCCTCCCGCCGGTAGAGCCACCGCTTGAAGAGATTAGGCTCGTGATGCGCCATTCGCTCAGGGATGCGATAGAGAGCATTGTGAGCATCCAAAACCAGCGGTATATGAGGGCGGCTAAACGTTTTCATGTTCAGGTGTTGCGCGTAAAGGGCGTATTGCGCCATAGAGGTCTGGTCGGCATGCACCACATCAAACGATTGCGCAGTCAATAGATGGTGGAGAGCGCGGTGCATCTCAGGCATCTCGTCTCGCACGATAATCACCGACTGGCCCGTGAATCCGCCCTTCAACACGGCGCGAACATCCCGCAACAACGAGCGTTGCATAGGCACGGTGTAAACCGCCTTGCAGAAGCCCGCCATATGCTCCACGGACTCAGCTTTGTCGTCCTCCCGGACAAAGGAGAGCAGTGTTACCTCATGGTGCCGCGCCAGTTGCCGTAAAACGTAATAAGCCCGCGTCTTCGCCCCGGAAATGAGAGGATAGGGCAGAACTTGCGTGAGAAAAAGTATGCTACTCATTTACCTCGTTGAGCCTCGCCTCTAGTTCTTCACCAAGAGCTGAAGCAAGTGATCCTTGGGACGAATGTATGTCTACCAGCTCCTCAGGGTCGCTTGCCAGGTCATACAACTCACATTTGTTATCATAGCTCCCATATCCCAGGTAACGGATCAACTTGTACTGTCCCTTGACAAGCACCACCGTCCCCTTTGTCAAGGGAGCATGCTTAGGATTGCTTTTTGCCTCCACCACAAAGACGCTGCGCTCACCCTCTCCCCCCCCATCAAACGTGGGCAGCACCTGTCCCTCGCACCAGTCAGGCGCTGGCTGGGCAACGGCGCGCAGGAGCGTCGGCAGTAAATCCACAGCACTGGTCGGTGTATACACGTCCTCACGCCTATGGTGGCCTGGTTTGGAAATGAGCAACGGAACGCGCACAACGGGTTCATACAGGACCGGTGTCACGTGCCCCCGGATGCCCCGCTCGAATATCTCACCGTGGTCAGATGTCACCACGACATAGGTATTATCCAAAACACCATTCTGCACCATAGAATCATACAAGCGCCCAAACTCGGCATCGGCGTAAGCAATATGTTCATTGTATTCACGCCGCTGTTGATTTAAGGACTCATCAGTATACCCTTCAGAGAAAAAGTGGGGCGCTTTAGCTACGGACTCCCAACCGTCATCAAAACGTCCAATGAACTCACGCCTGGGGGAATAAGGCTCGTGGGGTGGCAACATGTGAAAGTACCCCAGGAAAGGGCGCGGCGCGTGACGCAATTGCTCCGCGATCCAGTCAATCGCGTGCTCGAGAATAAAGAACAAGCTGTGAAGGTGCGGTATTCCTCTGGGAAAGAGATCACCATATTCTCGTTCGAGCTGCCCCTTATGGATAAACCTGCGCATCCTGTCGAGCAGGCCGCCAAAGAGCGAAGCCGGGGGAGTTTTGCCCTCACGGAGAAGCAACCACTCACTCCAAAACGCCGCATTAAAATCATTAGAAAACACCAGGTCGGAGAACTGATCATCGAGCAGGCACAAGTCTCTGGTCCTCTTGAATACGTCAATGCCCCCATGGAACTGATGGAACAAGGATGTAACCAGGAGATTGTGCGAATAAGCCATCGTGTGATAACCCGCCGCGGCAAAAAGGCTAAATAGATTCTTCTGCTCGTAACTATCAGCAACCGTCCCGTGCAAGTGAAACGCCCGGTGAGACCAGGGATAGGTACCGGTGAGAATCGACGCTACACCAGGAGATGTGTGATTACCCCCTGCATAGTGCGCGTGATATACGGTACTTTTCTCCGCAAACCGCGCCAGGTTTGGTGTGGTCGCGCGGTCATAGCCATAGATGGATATGTCCTTAGCGGAAAGCGCATCAAACACAAGAACAAGTACATTCGGCAGTTCCTGTTCGAACTGGGGAGCCGTTTGCGCCTCCAAAACCCTCGGCCACTCGACACCCAAAACAGGCAAAAACGCCAACAATTTGAGCATGTCGCGCCGTGTGATGTGCGAGCTCATTCAAGCACTCCTTGTACGTTCCTGATAAAGATGACCAAGAGGCCCAGCAAATCCAGACCAACATACACGAGCGAGAGCACCATCAATCGCTCAACCACAGAGCGAAAGACTCCCTCGGCCTTCGAATTGCAACGAAACAAAACGTAGAACACGGCGATCGAGACTATATACAAGACCAGCCACAACAAATAATCTCTCCCCCCCCACAACCGGATTGCATCGCCATTATAATGTGCAGCGACAGCCCAACCCGAGGTCACCCAAGCCCACATGCTGCCTTGGGCAACCAGGCGATCTCTGAAAAGCTCCGCCGGCAGCACCATACCCAATACTATCAATAGCAGCCAAACTATGCCGCTTTCTATTAGCGCGAACACCTGCGTATAAGCAATGACTCCTACCAGTTCCCAAACACTCAAACGAAGCACCCAAGCCGGCACTTCTCTCAGAACATTCAGAACTGACCACACGTGAACCGGGAACACACAGGCGGCAAATAACAGAAGGGCATCTCGTTTTGACGGCAACCGATTTCTAAAGATAGCCAAGACTCTTCAACCTTTCCTCGACGACCTCCTGATCTTCCTCGCCGAAAGACTGCGTTGGAGGTGGCGTTGAACCACCAGAGTCGAGCTCTGCTCCAATCGTCAGAGCCGGGATGTTCCGGTAGGAAGGATGTGGATAGTTTCTCAAGTCCTGGTTGGAAAACAGAACGCCAGGCACCTCGGGAGAAGCGATGCAGTGATCGCCGCCCCAATGATCCCGGTTGATCTCTACATTGACGTCCTTCCACTTACCCAGACCAGTCTCGGCAGAGGCGCGATACCCCGGCGAAAAGCCAATCACGATATCCGGACCATATGTCGCCAGCGGTCCCTCAAACACCTCGTCCCTCAGCCAGACCTCCTGCGCTACCGGTCGATCGTCTGGCCCACGCCAAACCAACAGTTCATCCCGCAGCCTATTGCTCAGAGCTTTGCATTGGTCAGGCAGCACTGCCCCCCTGCCTTCCCGACCAACCAGGTTCACGTAAACACTGTTCAGTCCTACCGCATAGGCCTGACTTTGTGACCAATCTACACCTTTGAGACTATGCGACTGGTTACCTTGCTGCGGCACAAGATAGCCATGCTCAACTAACCAGCGATTGACGTGAGCTTTGTAGTCAAAGTTAGCAAAGCCGTGATCTGAAACAACCAAAAACCTGGTTCGGTCTGCGCCCGCCCCACCCAGTTGCTCCACAACTCTCCCGATAAGGCCGTCCAGTTTCACATACCATGCACCCACGATGTCGGGACGCTGGCGCCAGAACATGTGCTGAATCCTGTCAAGAGAGTCGAACACCGACGCGAGCAACCCTTCTCGGAAGCGCTCTAGCTGGCGCATCAACACCTGTTCACGGGTCTCGAAGATGGATTCGCACAATGCCAGGAACTGATCATCGGTGATACATCCTTCTTCAAGAGCAGTGGTATCCTGCGGCCACCCAAGGGTCAAAAACGGCCCACAGGCCATCCACGTCTCCTTGACAAAAGGTCCCGGGGTCGCATACCGCCACGGCGAGTGTAAGGGGTGAAGCTGGAGCGGCAAAATATACAACCTGACGTCCGGTTGAATCTGACTCAGAATTACGCGCGTCAGCACACGGACTCTAAATAAAGCCCCTACCTTGAAGGACAACTCGATAATGGGACTCCATTCTCCCTCCACCAGTTCCAGAGTGCACTTATCAATACGAAGACGCGCCGACTTGCCATCAGTCAAGTCGAGCTGGAAAGGGAGCACAGCCTGTTCAGAGCCTCCACGTTTCTTGCGGGCCGGCCCTTTCAACACGCCAGAATAACGATCCTTGCTATGCCGCTCAAGAGACTCAACAGGTATTTTGCGATCACCGTCATCATTACCCAGCGCGGCGCCGGTAACAAACAACGTACCTACCCCCCAACGACCTTGAATATCGGGAGTGCCGAGCCCGGGTAACATGCGGACCGGAAGCTCCAACCGAGCCGGGAACATCGCCGGCCACCATAGCGCCGTAGAGGGAAATCCCTGTCTGGTTGCCTCCTCAAATATCGTACGCGCCGTGTAGGGAGGCACGAACTGTATGCCTCCAACCCCCCGCTTTGTCGGTAACAGCGAGACGTACGGTGTATAGGTCTGGGGATCACGATGCACAAAATCAAAGATTCCGTGCCCTCCTGGATTGAGGCTTGTCGCGATACTGGTCCATGACACTTCCGTCTGAGGAGGATTGGCTACCTCAAAACGCGCATAACCTCCGGCCTCGACGTATCGAGTCAAATTAGGCAGCTTGCCCTGTCCAGACAAACGCTCAAACATAGTCGGGTCAAAGGCGTCCAGACCTATTATTATCGTTCGCATTGGCAACTCCAATATGGATCGATCACAGTGGTGAAGGACTACAAACCAACATCGCCTTCGTAGCTAGCTCGTCTTTTCTTGCAAGTCCGGTGACTCAGGAGCGATTTGTGCCTCCTGAACATCGGCGTCCCCATGGCTTAAACGATCATGCAGAAAACGCCTGACTCGGCCAAAAACCGCGCGGATCTGCCGCGAGAACAAAAGCGCAATACCAGATAGCATCGCAAACGAAGTTGCCAAGACCTGGAACAGCAGCCCACCTGTGTTGGGGTCAAAATAACCGAACACAGCTAATTCGATGAAAAAGATCGCCATAAACTCATCTCCTTATTCTCTCGACACAGAATGCCCGATAGTTCCACTCCATTATCTTGGCTTTTTTATTATTTGCAACCCAACACAGGAGTCAGAATATACGCGCATGTGGCTGGAAAGTGGATAACGACCCGACTATGTCGTTATCCTCCGCTCTATAAACGATGCATACATTCGCCGCAGCGCTACGTCCTCAAATTCTCGGTGTTCATCGTACCAATGCCGCCCCGCGTCGCCCATACGTTTCAACTGGTCGAAATCAGACAACGCTACGGTGAGAACATGTTCCAGAGAGGCCGGGTGCTTTGGTTCGACGACCCAACCGGTTACACCCGGCTCGACGTATTCGTGAAGCGCGCCCGAGGATGTGGTGAGTACGGCCTTGTGGAAGAAATACGCGGCCGGAATCAAAGCTGATTGTGTGGCGCCAATATAGGGCAACACCAGCAACGCGCAGCGTTGGAACAATGTCAATGCTTCTTCATCCTGGATGCGGTGATTGCGCACTTCAATCCCTGCCGGAAGTGAGTCTTTCCATAAGGCCTCGAGTTGGCCGGAGCCGGCCAGGACAAGGCGCACCTGCATCCGCAATGTTTCGGGCAATCTCGCCCAAGCCGCGATCAAATCCGCCACACCTTTGTAAGGTTCAATTCGTCCGAAGAAAAGCACATAGGGATCGTAAGCTACACCATCGACCAACCGGTCGAGTTGCTCCATCCAGGCGCCGCCCAGAAACAAATGCAACAACGGTGTGTAAGTGACACGGTCCGAAGCCATGCCGCGCTCAAGGAGGCGCTGCCGGTAACATTGCCCATGGACAAGGATATGCGCCGCGTTGCGCAGAACGGCGCGGTTCCACAGATGAAGCAACGGCCCATAGGCCGATCCCAGGTGAGGATCAAGGTCGTGGAGAGTATGGATGGTCGGGATGCCAGCCTTCCGCAGCGCACGCAGGATGAGGATGTTCCACAGGTGCGGGCCGGTGACGTGTACGACGTCCGGCTTCTGCCTCAGGATAACATCAATGGCGCGCTGCGCCTCCCATGCACGCAAGCCGCCCAGGGAGAAGCCTGCATCGTGCGGGGCAACGGGTTTGGAAACCTCCACACCGGGTAGGTAACGATGGTCCGGATAGTATTCCGTCGTAACAAGGATAACCTCGTGCCCCGCTTGCAGCATCCGGTTCGCGTAATCGGCGGTGTATTGATGCATGCCAAACGTTGGGGAAAGGAGAAGATAACAAATGCGCATCGGAATTCCTTGAAGTGTTCCTGACAGAATTACGAACTAGGAAGCATGGCGGCTGCGGCGAATCCAGCCTTTCACAAAGAAGAAAACGCGCTCCAGCGCCAGCGCCACAAAAGGCATCGCCACAGCATCCACGGGAAGCCGGTAACGCGACATGGCCCAGGTGAAGATGTGCAACAAGGAGTAGAAAACCATAAAGAGAAAAAACAGCGTAGTCGGCCGTTCAAGGCGCGCCAATACCGGCGTATAGTGCACCTTGCCTCCCAAGTAGAAACCGTAGAGCATAAAGGGAAGGTAAAGAGTAAAGGAAAACAAACGGCCGACATTGTGCAATAGAGAAGTATCCGTAGGCCAGAATTCGAAATAATCGGCGATCCGGCTTAGCGATAGGCGCAGATAGCGCCCCGGTTCCTCCAGGACAAACGCGATCCCCCGGCTCATCAACGCGCGATCCCACTCAGCTTCGGTAGACATTTGTACCCGCAGTTCGTCGGGCAGAGGGGCCGCTTCAAAAGCCTGGAAACTAATCCCGTGCATAGGATGCTGCGCAGAATACATCGCGTAGCCGGTGTTAGAGTTGAGGAGCAGAAAATCGCCATAGACACGATAGTTGCGGTAGGTCCAGGGCAGGATAAAAGCCAGGAGCGTCACCCCCGCGAGTACTAATGCGGGGAGATGCAAACGGGTGAAACCACGCCTGTCCCCACGCCATGCCCGCCAGAGAAGCCACAGGAAAAGCACCGGCGCCCATGGGAGAATAGCCTGGCGGAAGAGGGTAGTAAGCCCCAGACTCACACCCAAGCCTAGCGCTGTCCCCCACCCCGGCCGGCCTGCCGCGAAATCTTCAGACAACTTCAGGGCGCGCTCAAACGACCAGAGAAGGGTCACAATATATAAGGCTTCGGTCATCAAACGAGCGGCATAGAGAATGAAAAAAGCATATCCCGCCGTGACCAAAGCCGCAATGAACGGCGTCCACGGCTGGTGTGGGAAAAGGCGACGAGTGAGACGCGCGGTTATCCACGGTAGTAGAATTCCCGCAAGCACAGCGGTAACAAGACGCACCGCTACAGGCCGAAATCCAACCAGGGCATAGATAGCGGCAATAAAAGCCGTGTAAAGAAAAGACCAGTGTGCCGTGGGCGTTTCGGGCGGGGTAAAAGGATACCAGTAGCGATCAAAAGTGTAGCCGTGTCCCGTCGCCAAACGCAGACCCAGGGTAGAGTAGCTGTAGTCATCGTGCTCAGCAGGCACCCGGTCGCCGTAATAAAGGGCCACCCCCACTCGCATGACGACCGAAAACAGTAGAATGCCAAGCCAAATATATCTGTAATACTTGGGCTGAAGTTTCACGTCAAAGTTGCGCGCCATATTCACCTACTGTCCTTTGAAACCGATGATTACACGCACTGTGTGCAGTACAGTGAGCAAATCCAGGTAAAAACCGGCGTGTTTGACGTAGTACAGGTCAAGCTCCAGCTTGATCCGGGCGTCTTCAGTGGAATCGCCGTACTCATGGTGGACTTGTGCCCAACCGGTGAGGCCCGGTTTGACAGCATGTCTGGCCCGGTAAAGTGGAAACGCGCGCGCCAACTCTCCCACAAAATGGGGGCGCTCGGGACGTGGACCGACGAAGCTCATCTGGCCACGCAGTACATTGATGAACTGCGGCACCTCGTCAAGCCGAACCTTACGCATAAATCGACCAATCGGTGTAATGCGCGGGTCATTTTTGCCGCACCAAACCGCCCCGTACCGTTCCGCATCACGCACCATTGAGCGGAGCTTGATCACAGTGAAGGGACGTCCCCCCTTCCCCAAGCGCTCCTGGCGATAAAAAAGAGGCCCCGGAGAAGTCAAGGCGTTGGCGAGGCTCACAAGGGGTATGAGCAACCCTAACACCAACAATCCCAACAGACCTATCAGCACATCCAGCACGCGTTTGGTGGCCTGATATAAGCGAAAGGCCGGGGTATCCGGCGGGCTAAGTAACAACTGCGAGTCATAACGCGCATAGTCGACAGGCAATCGCCCGGTAAGACGCTCGTAGACGCTGGCGAGGCTGCTGACCCGCAGTCCCAACTCGCGGCAATCCAGCAAGATTTCCTGCGACTCCAAAGGAAACCCTTGCCCTTCTTCGAGGTTAAGGATGATCTCATCCACCCCATACTGGCGGGCGAGTCGCACCAGATTTTGGGTCTCACCCAACACTGGAAGCTCGTCGTTAACTTCCCGGTGCGATCTATCAACGACGCGACCTACAACCTCATATCCGGTACCTCGGAATGGGTTGGCATCGTTACTTTCGGCTGTCTGGTGCAGCATCTGCTTCAGCACAGCAACAGGCACGTCTCCCCCAACAACGATCCCTAGTTGACGAAAAGCCGTATGCCCCAGCGCGTAAGCATAGAAAACACGCCACCCTGTCAGGGTCACAGTCATCAAACCTACCAGACCGAACGCGTAACTACGGCGAAAAACCGGCGGAGAAACCACAGGAATCGCCAGAAAAAGTAAGGTACTCAACACAGCCGCACTTATCACGCTGGCCAGGATGCTGGAGGTGCTTGACGCGCGCGCCAGATTGTAGACATCCAAAACCGTACCCACAACCAACCACAGCACAGTAATGGTTATAAACCACTTCACGTTGCCTAATGAAAAAACTTCCCTTGATGTCAAATTATTCCACAGCGCCACCGAAACCAGTAACATGCCGTTCACGAGCAGCAGGTCCACTATGAAAAGCAGTAGCCTACGATCTTTGGCCGTGAGTCGCCAATTCTTCCGTAGTGCATGGTTATGTGTCATGGGTTCTTCCACGTTTTGTTGCACCCACATCTTTTCGGACATTATATCTTCCCTCACTGCAATAGCACACTTACCGCACCCCGACGGTACGTTTGATTTCCGCCAGACGCGTGTAGACCTGCACCAGAGTGGATTCCTGTTCTTTCCAGTGAATCTCATACCAGGCCCGTCCGGCAGCTCCCATACGTTCCAATTTGACGGGATCATCCAGCACACGCTCGAGACAACGCGCCAAGGCTGCAGGATGGTCTGGTTCGACAACAAACCCCGTCTCGCCCTCCCGCACATATTCAGGCAGGGCACCCGTGCGAGTGACAATGACCGGTTTGCGAAAGTAATAAGCGGCGGCGACGAGCGCCGATTGCGAAGCATCAATATAGGGCAGCACCACTAATCCACAACGGCAGAAGAGGTCCATTGCCTCCTCGTCATTGATCTGGCGGTTATGAATTTCCAACCGAGCAGGCAAGGATCCCCCCCAGAACTGCGACAAATCCCCAAAGCCGGCGATGACGACCCGTCCCGGAAAAGATTTATCTGTCTTCATCATCGCACACGCCGAGATGAGATACTCGACACCCTTATAGGGTTTAAGGCGACCAAAGAAGAGCGCCCACGGTTGATATTCGACGGATGCCGCAAGATCCGGAAAGCCTCCTAGCCAACTGCCGCCGATGAAGAGATGCAGCAAGGGCGTTGACGTCACGCGCTCGCGGGGCACTCCCATATCCAGAAGTCGTTGCATGAAGGTTTGTCCATGGATGAGAATGTGATCCGCAGTGCGGACGACCTGCGAGTTCCATAAGCGGATCACCGCCCCATAGTTGCTGCCCCAAGGAGGATCCACCATGTGCAGGGTATGAATGACGGGAAATCCACGCGCCTTTAACTTACGCATCAACGACAAGTTCCAAATGTGCGGCCCACTGAAGTGAACCAGGTCAGGATCGATCTCCAAAATCGTCTTCTCGACCTTACGCCGCCCGACAAGTTTCAAGTTTGCCAGTAGAGATTCTGTACCTGCCGTGTCAACCGGCGTGTGCACAGTAATGGCCGGGATGTAGCGGTCAAGCGGTGCATAGGACGATGTTATCAAGTGAATATCATGGCCGGCTTGGGACATACGATTAGCAAGATCGGCCGTATACTGATGCATCTCAAAGGCCGGTGAGAGTAAGGTGTAACAAATCCGCATATTGATGACTCCCGAATGATTTTTGTTCGTTGATGATAGCCATTGACTTGGGACTGATGCCGCGTCTCGGACAAACTCTTTCGCAGTTGTTTTACAGGGACATCACCTGAAATCTTTCGTAACTATTCAGCCTAAAGGTGGGACGCACTTATTCCAAGCCAAAAACGGCGATTTTGCGTTTTCCACTGTCATTTCAAGCGT
>JAFGFI010000270.1 GCA_016931185.1 Anaerolineae bacterium | reverse complement strand
CGGCGTGTATATCACGCAGGCCAATGAGCCGGCCGCCGGTCAGGATGTCTTCCATCTCCACTTTCATGTCTATCCACGCTGGCACAAGATCCCGCAACAGATCACACGTGTTGATGATACCGCGCGTACTGCGCTCTATGAACGCCTGAAGAACGTGTTACCGTAAGCATATTTCGAGGAAGCATGACGACGTCATAAAGGAAGCATCGTATATACAAGAAACGGTCAGCTTGAGGTAAAAGAGAAGGTCTTGCTCACAACCGATAACATGAAAGATTTTTGATAACAGCATACCCTACAAATGCCATCAAAGAGGGAGAGAAAATATGGCCCAAGTAAAAGTTTATTATGATCGGGTTGGCAATACCTTGACTGTAAGACTACTATTTCTTGTCCTTATCCTCAGCGCTGCAGGCATGTCGCAGCCTGTTCCGGCTGAGAGAAATGAACTGGATGGAGAGATGCTTATTTCGGTGAACGACGCCATTGAGGGGGATTTTCCCGTTCACTTGCCATCAGATGACATTCTGCAATCAATGGGCATTGCCATTTCACCAACAGTTACGATGAACACACAAGGCAAAGCTTGTTCGTATTTGCTTATCAGGTACTACTATGAGGAGGCGGAAACTCTCGCAATGAGTATGCAAATATCTGACGGCTGCGTTGCTACATTTTGGCGTGGTTATGAAATAGAGTTGAGTTGGGCGGGAGAGAAGGCAATACTCGTGGAAGAAGACAAGGTGACTCCGATTATCATCTTCTATGAACCGCTTCAGCAGTTTCAGTATTTAATTCGCTCGCAAGAACCATTGAGCAAAACTCTAAAGTTACTAGAATCAATGAAATAAGTACTGCATAATAGACATTACGCAGTGCGGTGCAGCAGCAAGTACGTAAACGTTGAAAGGTTAAGCGCAGGGGGAGTCAGCAAGCTACCAAAACCATGCACAGTCGGCGGGGCATAGCTCTAGCGGAGCGGTCAAGTTGCCGGCTGTGGGGGCAACCGCCCACGAGTAAAACGGCAGTGATTACTGCGCGCATTGAGCCAGAACTCAAGGAAAGCGCCGAGCAAGTCTTTACGCAGTTGGGGTTGACCACCACCCAGGCGATTACGCTGTTTCTGTGCCAAGTAGAACAGGTCTACCTTTCACTCTCAAAGTGCCTAACGCCACCACGCAAGCCGCCTTACGGGAAGCTCAGAAGTGGGAGAATCTCACCACTTACACTGATACAAACGATTTGTTTGTAGTCTTGGTATGATGGTCGCAAGCTGCTAAAGAAATAGGAAAAACGACGATGGAAGGAACATTGACTTATTTGGAAGTGTTGACCCAGAAGACCCACAAACCCGAGGCCGAAGTTCTGACGCGCGCCTTTCAAGTTGGTCTGCGCCAGTTGTGGCGCGAGCATATCTTGGGGCAATATTTGCGCCAAGAGATATCGCGTGAAGAGGCCATTACCGCCGTAGGGATTGATTGGGTAGAATTGGCCAAGCGTCAACACGCGGCCATGTTGGAGGACCTAGCGTGGGCGCTGCAACCCTAGCCGCTGTGGCAGATGCTGGTCCGCTGCTGCACTTAGCAAAGATTGAGTGTTTAGCGTTGCTAACGCTATTTGCCCACGTTCATATCCCCGATGCGGTATACTTACAAGGGTAGGTTTTTAAGGGGGCGCGACGAGCGCTTTTTCAGATAGCGGCTTAACACGGGGCAGGGTATCGGGCCAGGGTTCAGGACAGAAGTGGCCTAGAGGCGGCGGCGCATGGGCGCGTAAGGCGGCCAAGATCACGAAACAGCCGCGCCGGAAACAAGTGAGTATGCGTGGGGGTGCCCAGTGGGAGGCCCGGCGGCGGGCAATGTGGGTTTCGGGGAGCGCGTCAAAACTCGCGGCGGACGCACACCCGTGCTACAACACCACGCCCGCTCAAGCGGGCTTCCAAAGCCCCGTTTACGAGGCGTGTGTCTGTAGCCCGGCGATTGATCGCCGGGCAAGATGGTATTATTTTCTTAACTTTCATAAGCCGCCAGCGTTGTCAGCGGGTTACCCGTCATTCATGCCTTGAAAAAGCACCAGCGTTTTAGGGCCTTATCATTTTCCAACCTTACGTATGGTTGCTCTGAAAGGGAGCCGTGGCTCACAGATAACGCCTTCTTCGGTAAGCCGCGCGCCGCCAAAGCCAAAGACCACGGCCTGCCATAACCCTCTTGCCGCCGCGCCGTGGATACCTTAACCGGTATTGCCACGCGCATTTTGCAAATCGGTGTGCGTGGCCAGGAGGAAGTGCCGATACGCGGCGTCTCGCCCCCCCCCTGTCTCGCCGGAAAGTGGTCCCGACCGCGAACTGTCCCACATGCACCACTTCCCGGAGCAAGATTACGAAATTCCCTCCCGGATTCTGGACATCAACCGCATGCACCCGCGTTAAAAACAACCGTTCGTAAGAATTTGCTGCCGGGAATAAAAGAACGGGGGAGATACTTTCTACCCTCCCGTTGCATTTTGTCGTTAATAAAAATCTTTATTGTCGCATCACCAAAGGTAGGAAAATATACTTCTTTGGGGGTTCGAGCGGTTCAGTATAAACCGTGATCGTATCACGGACACTGGCATAAATTGTCGGTGAAAGCCGTGAAGTTGCAGTGAGGACAGTGTGGTTGAGTGTGCCACTGATAACACCCAGTGGCACAGTAACTTTCACCTCCACCATAGCGGTCACGCCAACAGTAGGGTGACGGGACTCGCGGTCAGCAATTCGCCCCAGTCACCGGTATACAGCAGGTCGAAGGTATCTATCGCCGTACCGGTGTTGGTGAGGGTGTGGGTGAAGGTCAGCACCTCACCGGACTGCGCAGATACATTGTGGTCCGGCGCAAAAGCAACTCCAGCCTGTGGCGGCGTAACCGGTACAGTGTAGACCGTGACCGCGTCGGCAACAGCAGCGAATACAGAGGGATCAAGATATGAGGTAGCGGTGATGATGGTAGTGCCCACCGTGCCACTGATTACCTCCACGGGGACCGTGACACTTACCGTGAAGATGCGCGTAGCCTGCGGGCCAACTTCAAACAACCACAGATGTAGCGTGCCCTGCGGCCAATCGGGAGTGAACAAGTTGAATGCCCAATCCTGATTGTGATACCCTACGAGGTGATAGGTATCTGTAATATCCCCAGTGTTGGTCAATGTGTGGGTGAACGTGAGAATCGTGCCGGGCTGCGCTTGCACAGCGTGGTCCGGCATAAAGGTAATACCGGCCTCCGGCAGCAGCTTCAACTGTTGCAGCAAAGAACGTAGTTCAAGGTCTAAATCCGTCACTTCAGGCGGGACACCCACCACCGGACTAACCAGAGTTTCATAACCGTCCTTTGCCACCACGACATACCAGCACCCCTCGGCAACATTCCAACCATAGTACCCTTCCATGTCGGTGATGAGCGGGTTAGCGGCGGGGTCTATCCGGCCTGATTTAGGATCAGCCATCAACCCCAGGTGGGTAGGTGCAGGTTGACTCCACAGCTCATTGGGGGATTTCGATTCGATTGACACGTATGGGGCGCAACATCTCCCGCGCCAACGCGCGCGCGCCATCCGGGAACAACGTAAAGCGTTACCTTAGCCCCTGGAACCGGCGCGCCGGTCGCGGCATCGGTGATGTAACCGCTAGGATCAAACAACTCAATCTGCCCTATTGACTCCTCTTGGGCAACCACGCCGCATACTTTCGAGACTTTCAGTTCTGCATTCTGATTGCCAGGTACGGTAGCGGTGTAACGTCCATCCCCCAAAGCCGTCATCATTATCCTATGACCAGGCATATCCTTTCTTGCTTTGATGCTATAATACTGGATATAATGATGACAATTTGTGTGGCCATTGTTGACACCCAGACTCTGTTCCGCGAGGGGATGAAAGCCCTACTTTCTCAATATTCGGATATCCAGGTGATAGGATTGGCTGCCGACAGTGCGACAGCGATCGCGCTGCTGACCATGCATCCATCCGATGTGGCATTGATAGAGATGCAGTTGCCGGGTATGAATGGGATCGCGCTGACAGATAAACTGCAATCGCTATGTCCAACGACTCGCGTCATTATCCTTACCAGGTACGATGATGATATCCATATATTCGCCGCACTCGAAGCTGGTGCGGCTGGCTATTTGCTCAAGAACACCACGCCTGAGTTTCTGACTACCGCGATCCGGCTTGTGGCTGATGGGCAGACTGTTCTCGATCCGCTTATCACTTCCCAGGTCATCCACCGCGCGAAGTTAGCGGGGGCAGCGTCACCCAGTTTGCGAGAGCGCTTAACACACCGCGAGTTAGATGTATTGCATTTAGTATCTGCCGGACATTCAAATCGTGAGATTGCTGTGCGGTTACATTTGTGTGAAGGCACAATCAAGAACTATATGACGCGCATCATAGAAAAACTCGGAGCGCGCAATCGCACACACGCTGCGCAGTTAGCCATAGAATGGGGTTTCCTGGATAAACAACGTTAGCAGATTGCTAATGAACCCGCAAGCAGTATTTTGCTCCAATGAGGACGGTTTGGCAAATCGGCCAAGGCAATATTAATTCATAGTTGTTGAGTGCCACTAATCGCGATAGGGGCAGGCTTAATGCTCACAAGTGCCACTAATCGCGCAGGATTCTTGTACATTAACATCAT
>JAFGFI010000269.1 GCA_016931185.1 Anaerolineae bacterium | reverse complement strand
TTCTTAAACCGGGGGGATTTTTAGTAATCAATATTGCTGATATTTTGGTTTTCAAAGATGATACTATGCCTCGTATTCAAGCGCATGTGGTCAGCCGGCAACGTTCATCAGTTACCAGAGAAGATGTTTTACAGGCAATGCAAACACACCCTAATTATAATCGTTATCAAATAGCGGAGTTACTAGGGTGCAGTGAACAAACAGTTGATCGGCGGTTGCATGGTAATAACATACGTGGCGGTAAATATGACGTCCAGACCAGGGTCAAAATTGTTGGGGGACTAATTGAAGATTGGGCCTTAGCAGGGGGATTCTATATTTATGATCGCCGGATATGGCACAAGGATGCGGCCTGGGAGAATTCGCGTTGGGCAAGTCTATCATATCGAGCGGTAGACGAATTTGAATACCTGTATTTTCTATGGAAGCCTGGCGTGACTAAAATTGATCGCCGTAGATTAAAGCGTGAGGAGTGGCGTGATTGGGGATCCAGAGGGGTCTGGACTTTTCCGTCGGTACGAGTGAATAATGATCACGAAGCTAAATTCCCACTCGAATTACCACGAAGAGTAATTCGACTTTTGACTGATCCACAGGACATAGTGCTTGATTGCTTTATGGGAAGTGGGACAACGGCTATAGCCGCACTAAAAGAAAATCGCCAATATATAGGTATTGACATCGAACAAAAATATGTCGATTTAGCCAAACGGCGTCTTACTGTGGAGATATAATTTGATGCTAATTGATCCATATCATTTATCTAACAATTGGAAACGGCTTGAGGAAATAGAGAAGGCTTCGTTAAGGTTTGTGGTACAAGCGATTTACAATTACAGAGAAATGGCTCAAGAAATATTCCAACAGGAACGCGACTTGGTGGCCGATATTGGAGAAGATATTACCAGAGAAGCCCTAGATCGTTTGGGGATGGCTAAGATAGATCAACGTTTGTTTGGAAAAATTGACTACAAGCAAGCGCGTTATATTTTTCATCCCGAATATGCTATCAAGCAGGCACTATTCGTCGATTCAAAAGCGGAGCACTTCAGTGGCAAAGGTACTGCCACATTACAAACATCACAATTTTCCTTAACTGTCCATCAGATTCGTGGCGGAGAGAAGGTTGAGGTACGGGGTAAATTACCTACAGTGCTTGAGATTCAGGGAGAACATTATATTACTACAACTATCTTTGTAAAATACAACTATACAGAAGAAGTAGATAATTATTCTCTCAAGACTATTACAGTGGCCGCACTTCCCAATGGTTTTTTACAGGAAAAGTATAATCCTAAATTTGCATCAGGAAGTGATAATATATGGCGTGCCGGACGAAATGCACCTAGTCGTGGCGAAGCATTCCGTGTTCGACTTTCGTTTTCAGCTTTGAAAACTAAAGAACATTGGCGAGTTCAGGAAATTCCTATATTTTCAGGAAGCTTTGTATGGGAAGATTGAGCTATAGTATAAATCTAATTGTTGTGTATATAATATCAAAAATAATTATTACACCTATTGTGTAACTTAATTGAAGTCCATCAATGTCAAATAATATAGTCGATGAGTATGGATGCTGACATCCCCTTCACCCCCAATCCCGATGTCGCCACGCTGCTCAACCGTCTCCTTGATATTTATGAGCGACGCGGTGGTTCGATGAAACAGACGATCCGTGTATCTCTGCATGAGATTGCGGATATTCTGCCTGGTTATTACAACCAGACCAATCCCACCCCGCGGGTGACAGCGAATGAACAATTGCTCACATTGGAAAAACAGGGTTGGGTTGCACTCACCTGGGAACATGGACAACGTGCGCATCTGTTGGATACAATTGCACTGGCAACAGCCACGGTCGCGCCACTCTACATGCTGTTACAACGCGAACCCCTCGCAACGCAGCGCAAACAACTTCGCAATCTCTTGTTGGGCAATCGCTTCCGCGTCCACGATTGGCGCAAACTGGCCCTCAACCACATTCTCGCGCAAGTGGAAGCGCAAAAGTCCCCCGCGCCCTTTACCCTAAACGATCCGGAATGGAACCAGGATTTGTTGGATGCATTGCTGGCATTGCCGGACACTACCCTGTCAGACAGCGCGCGGTCAGACTGCGTGACAGAGGAGTTACCCTACCGCGTGTTCAGCGTGCGCGTCTTCAACGACAGCAAACGCTTCGAGATCCTCAAAAATGCCGTCGCGCGGCTGGCACGGCGGCATCACCAGGAGTGGCGAGAGTCGACGAACCAAGAGGCATTGCGAGAACTGGGACTGGTTCCCAATCCGGGGCATCTTTATCTTTATGGCCCATGGCAATTGGTGGATGTGGACGGGCAGATGATGTCCCTGGGAGAATTTTATCCATCGGTAGGAATACCGGCAACGCTGGCGGGGCGACTGACGCGCGCGTGGGTCAACGCGCCCCGCGTGATCTGTGTGGAGAACCTCACCTCTTTTTACGATCTCGTGCGTCACGAGAAATATGGCATAGCAACGTTGTGTTTGTTAGGCAATCCCTCACCCGCCTGTCGCCATCTATTGCACACGCTGGTAGACACCCTGCCTCCAGAAGTCGAACTCTCCCTTTGGGCCGACATGGACTACGGAGGCCTCAATATCCTGGCGCAAGTGCGCAAAACTATCTCCACTCGCTTTAAACCTTACCGGATGGACATAACAACCCTGGAAACCTACGCTCATTGGGGCCAACCACTCACTGCCAGCGATCAACGCAACCTCACCCGCCTGCGCGACCATCCCACACTAGAGGATATGGTGATGTTAATTGACACGATGCTGCTGCGTGGCATCAAGTTGGAACAAGAGGCGATTGTTTTGTAGTGGAAATGTTTAAATTGGTTTGGTCTAATAGCATTGTGAGTTTGCGCAAAATCTTATCGACTGCTTCATGGGTATACATAGGCTTTCCTCATATTCTTTTATCGCACCGGCACGAGATAGAACAGCACTGCAAAGTAATGGCAAATGCTACCCCCCAACACAAAGAGATGCCAGATACCATGCATATAGGGGACTTTTTTCAACGCATAGAAGATAACGCCGATGGTGTATGCCGCACCCCCTGCCGCAAGCCAAATCAAGCCTCCAATGGGGATATTCGCCAGCAAGGATTTGATAACCAACACGCTCAACCACCCCATCAATACGTAGGCTAACACCGCGAGCTTCTGGAAGCGATGGATAAAGAGCGCTTTAAAGCTGACACCCAGAATCGCCAATCCCCAGATGAGGATCAACATCGTCCACCCCCACGCTCCCCGCACTCCTAACAACAGAAAGGGCGTGTACGTCCCGGCGATAAGCAGATAAATAGCAGCATGGTCAATGATCTTGAAAACCCGTTTGACGGAGGGTTGTTGGAAGCTGTGATATAACGTAGAAGCCAAGTATAGAATAATCAGCGATGCACCATAGATGCTAAAACTGACCACCTGGACAACGCTGCCATTCAGCACCGCCAGGACCACCAACAGCGTCAGCCCCGCCACGCTCAGCCCCGCGCCAATGCCATGCGTGATGCTATTCATAATTTCCTCTCCGATGGAGTAGATGTGGGTCGTTATGATTTTTAATTGTGATTTGTTCATAGTACCTCTAAATATTCGAGAATTTGTTTGATTTGTTATATCCAAGGCCAAACTTGGTTTGATAAAATCTTTTGAGTAAGAAAATGCCGCTTGAGATTCTCCTCATTCTTTTTTATTCTTTCTGTTAGTAAGTTCTCGTTTTCTTCAAGAAATGCAAGTCGATCATTATGCAGCATAGCGTTCAGTTTCAAATCCTTATACCAGAACCAAAATCGAGTATCTATACATTGTAATAATAGCCTAAACGCAGCCCAAGCCTGTATTGCATCATCTATGTTTAAGAAGCGTTGATACCAATGTTTGGCCCAAGCATTTAGTTGCCATCTGTGGGTAGATATTTCCAAAATTTGCTTTATCCAGGTATCTGGCGCATTTTCGAGTATGGAATTTATATATTCAAATGCTTCTTCCGAATCCAATAATCCAAGTAAGGTCGTTGACATAGCTTTATTTAACGGGGCTGAAGAATTAATTCCGTTGTTTATGTAAGCCCGAAGCCAGCTCATTCCATTTCCCCATTGTGCCAATATAGCAACCTCTAACAATTCTCGATCTGAGGTACATGATTCAAGTCTTTGCTGCCAAGCTTGTTCTATCTGTTCTGTATGCGGAGATTTGAATAACGCATAGTCTAGTGACCAAATTTTTGTTTTTTTATCCACTACGCGAATTCCATGACTTTCTTGAAGTCGCCAGTATAAATCAACTCCCTTTTCATCACCTTTGTAAAGTAATACTTGACAAAGAGCCTCGTAGAAAGAGTGACCTAAGTGTAACAATCGCAGCGCATCAGCCTTCTGATGAGAAATAGCATTTACCCACTTGTTTACTAGATTTGGATTATATTCCGCCACTTGGACCAAAGTATCGGTATAGAAATGTCGGGAAAACCAGAAATTTCCAGTCTCAATTTGCTGTTTTATGGCTTGCTGTGCTAGTGCTTGTAACGATTGGTGTAATTCACCATTATCCGCTGTTAAGTGTTTATACCAAGCGAGGATATCAGGCGTACGATCTCCTCCCCAACAAGCCTGATTTGTAAAAAAAGTGGTTATTTGTGAAAACGCGCTTGGAGATATGTCTTTCAAGCTATATTCGGTTATGTTGTTACTATTCGTATAAATTTCAACATTAGGGAAATTGTCAGGTAGGTCAGGGATACTTTTTCCTAAATGTTCCCACATATAGTCAATATCCTCTGCATATCGATTGACTTCTTCTGATTGAGTTCCGCGACATCGAATTGCATATCCTAAATAAGTAGGATGGATCCGCGAGCGAAGTTCCACGTATGGTAAAGATGCGCCATACTTGCTCAATAGAAGACTGCCCCAATGATTTTCTTGTTCTGAGTAGTTCGCATTCCAAGCCCATGTACCATTAACCACGACTTCTGCCACGGAGTTATCCTCTGCAAAGTAAAGAATTTGTAGGATTAACGAACGAATCAAGCTATTCTCATTTTCCATTAAGGGTAGCAATAAATCTGTAATTATATTTATTAGTATGTTTTCAGGATTTTTAGACATAAACCAGAGGACACGTTGTATAGCTTTATCGTTTGGAGTATCTTTAAATACTTGCCACACAACATCCCAATTAGTTATCGGGAGGAAACTTTTTTCGTAAACAATCAAATCCGGGGCATCGTCACGTCTTTTTAGCAGATGCTTAAGTTGTTGTCGAGAAGGTAAACTTTTCAACACCGTTTTGAATAAAAACTGTTCAGCGGTTTTGTGGGGCTCTTCCCAAACTCCGATATCTTCATTTAACTGTTTCCAAGTTCCATAAATACAATCTTGTTCTGTTGAGCTGAAAATCAGGTAATGTTCCAGTAATCTGAAAGATATTTGTCTCAAAGCAAGTCCCTGCCGTTGATTTATTCTATGCACAACACTTTGTACAAAATCGGCAATAGCATTTGGAGCATAAGCGCAAAGAGCTGGCTCATACGATTCAAAAGAAATGTCTGCTTTTGTGGGGCCCATAAGTGACCAAATTAGTTCAATTGACATACTTTCAACTAATGAGCTTAATCTGTCCCCAAAAGCATCAGGTATATGCAAATCAGGATTTACGCAATGGGGTTTTATTTTCCGAGCGATGAAATCGGGTTCTAATTCTTCTCTCTGAATACACAACTCACATTTCTGTACATCCCAAGCAAACCATGGAGCACAAGAATCTTTTTGATATCCTTCAAACCAGGCTGGGTATGAAAATAGATCTTGCGGGAGTGTGATTTGAAGTTGATATGCTTGTTCACTCCCTTCAAATGAGAGCAACCGGTGGGCAGCTTGATAGGCTATCTCGTTATTTTTGTCAATCAGAAACTGAATAACTCTTTTTACTTCTCCCCAAACGGATTGTTTGGATGTAAGCATTACCCATTGAAAAAGCTCGTATTTATCAGCGTAATCCATTATCGCTTCGGCTAAGCATCCTATAACTAAAGCGCGCACAAAAGCCCCTCTATGTAAATGAGATATTATAGCTAATGCAACTCGACCAAGTCTTAATAAACCATCGTCGTTGATAACATTAAATGAAAATCCCGCAAACTTGAAGGATTGTCCTGGTTTCAACTCGAGACCAACACGGCTGCATATCTTTTCCCGAACGTTCTCCGCTTTCTTTTCTGAGCCACCACGCTGATTAAGAAAACCATATAAATGCACAAAACCTAGCCAATGTTCAAATGCTCCGGTTAGGTTAGAGATGAAGCTTGGTAATTCTCGCCAGTGCATAAAAGCACCCATCAGCATATTCTGTGCCCGTCGATTTTCCGTTGAGTCAGCCCATACAATCTCTGCTAATTGAATATAGCTCTCCGGATCACAAGGCAAATATGCGATGAAACTCTCCCCTGTATTTATGGTCGCATTATGATTATTAACCCATATTAAAAGCAAGGCTACCTTACTATCTGTTGATAAGATTGGTTGCTCAAGCGCGTAAAGGGATGCGAATTCACAAATCCTAGCTTTTATATCCATATCGGCTTGGGGTTCGAGCCATTGAGCCAAGATTTCTTCTGGGGGGAGGTTATTATTTTCCGCTTGTTTTAATTGATCAACAAGCAATAACCCAAAGCCATATATTAATTGTTGTTCATTCACTTCATAACGGTTTCCTTTTCCAGATAAGATTCCACCAGTACAAAGTTCTCTAATAATTGTTTGTTTGTCTATATCAGATGGCAAAAGGCTATCAATTTCTTGCTCCCTAAGAGGAGTTTTCTGTACTTGATATTTGGAGGCTAAATCGCGAAGGAAATCTTGGAAAGTTTCATTATTCAAATCAGTAAGGCTTCTTTTCCTATATAATCTATCTTTCCAATCTTCATAGATCAGCCGTACTATTGTTACATCACCGCTTTGGGATATTTGCTCTCGATATTTAATCATCAAGTCAACGTATCGAGGTTTTCGTATTAGGTCGAGTAAGTCATTTGGAATATTTGAGAGACTTAAATTATGGAACTCTAGCGCCGTACGCAATTCATTGTCAGTATACGGGGAAAGTAAATTATCGGTTATTTTTAGATGCTGAAGACTATTTTGGTGTCTTTCCCAATAAGCAGTTCGACATGTGATTAGTATTTTTATCCGCTTAGACCAAGGATCCCCTTGTAATTTCTCAAGCAAACTACGCCAGTAAGCAATGTTATGGCATTCGTTAATCCCATCAAGAACCAACAAAAAAACGGAGAATTGTTCTCTCGTTCCACTCATCCAACGCTCTATGCGCTTTTGCCAATATTCAAGGCTTCTAGAACGTTCTTCCTGATAAAGAAATTGTGATAATAACAAATAAGGGTCTTTACTTGAAATTTCGTGCGAGGTTAAAAAGAGAACCGCAGGAAACTCGTCATTGAGTTGGATTTTTGAACTTAACCACGAAGCTATGCACCAAGTTTTTCCATCGCCTTCTTCACCTGATAAAAGGTAAGGCGCAGATATTTCACCCCACTCATTAAGCCATTTATCTAATTGTTCCCATGCAGATTCTCTTTTGACTAAGTTAACATTTGCTTCTTCAAAATTGATAGTTTGTCCAAAATGGGCTCGGGATTCTGTTTCGGATTTGAGACAATCCCTAAATCGCTTATTCTGCGCTGTGTGCCAATTATCATAACCTACTAGCGGTGACAAAAACTTCTCTTTTAGAGAGACCAATGTTTCGTTAAAGTTTGGTGACTTGACTATCTCCAGTAATGCCGCTTGAATCTGTTGTTTTTCGGTATCAGTTGTTGATTTCAGATGAGTTAATACAGTATCAATGTCTTGGGCACACAGAATTTCTAGTGAACTTGGATTCACATCTCCATCCGAGATAGTCAAAAATTCGATACCATAGCGATTCGCAGCGTCATATAAAGCTTCATATAATTGGGAATCTACATTACGACTAGCAACAAGAATCCACAAATCCAAGTCAGGAATAGATCCAACAACTTGTGTTAACTCCCCAAGAAGTTCCCTTTCATCCAACTCTGTTGTCTGTTTGTAACGTTTACATTCTACAGCTAATACATTTGCGTTAAATTCACGTGAACTAATATCACGTCCAGCTTGACTTCCCGATTTTGCTAATCGAAAATACTGGCCTGTTAACGAATTCAGAAGTCTAGCAATAAGTCCCTCGAATCCATCTGGGCCAGCAGCCGATAAATTTCTGAGAATACTTATAATTTCCGTTTCCATTGTTCTGTTTACTTTGTCACTATGAATTGGGTCATCTTCAAGCGTTCACTCCGGCACATACCCGCATCCTTCACACACATACGCATATACACAAACCCCCGTGACCATATACGCCGCCGGCGCCAGTGTGTGCCGCTGTCCCTCAATTTCACCGCAGCGTTGGCATTGCCGGCGCCAGCAATAATCCTCGTTGGAGCCTAACGCCACCCACTGATGCTCGCACGGTGCTTGTAGCTTCCACTGGTCACAGTTGGCCAATTCAAGTTTCTTAACCATTCCCTTATTTCTGCAATTAGCTTCTAAATTGCTCTATTTATGCAGGTATAGCCACAATCTGTTCACGCGCAAGTTCGGCAGCATATATGATGGACGCCTGAATAGCCTCATAGTTGAGGGAAGGATAGCTTGCTAGGATTTCATCAGAAGAAAGCCCGGCAGCAAGATTGTCGAGTATCACAGAAACCATAATACGCGTGCCCTTGATACAGGCTTTGCCATGACAAATCATAGGATCAACCACAACATGATCTTGCCAGATCATCCATGACCTCCTTATTGAGCGTCTTTTCTTTAATTATATCTGCATTTGTGCGAACCGGTGGGCATAATGATGTTACCTGCTCTCTGCGCTAAATGATGATACAAGCAGCTTCCCTTCTGCCAACCGCTGCACCGCGTGAAAGCTGATAAAGTCGGCATGGTTCACAATCGTCGCTTCGGTTGTACGCTGCACCTTATCGCCCTCGCTCGCGTGGGTGGCGATGATGTGTTGCACAGCAGCGGGTAAACCACAACGAGCCGCTAATTCCATCCCGGTGAAGGGATGGCGCAGCAGTTTGCCTGCTTCAGTCTGGACAAAAACACCCACTTCACGCTCCTCATATTCCACCAGCTTACCTACGTCCCGTAGAATACCACCAGAGATGAGAATGTCCATATCCACCGGCACCCGGTCACCGTAGAGGTGAGCAAAGACCCTCGCGACCTCTATCGCAATCTGTGCCACCGCCCGCGTATGCTCAATAAAGTTCACCGGGCACGGGTTGATGAGCAGCGTAAATGGCATCCGCGCCAGATCCTCTAACGTCCACCCGCCCTCCTGCATCGCCAGTTCCCAAGTTCGAATGGTACGCTCGCGCAAATCAACGTCGGTTATCAAATCGAATTCCGGTATAGCAGCTAATAGTTCTGCACGCATGATCTCCTCCAAGTCAAACGTGAAATATAATACGTGAATGATTACGCATCACACATTACATTGTACGTTTCACATCAACTTTCTTTCCCCCGGCCCATTATATTCATGTGCCGTTGGTGAAATTTGTCGCATTGGGCGTTGGTTCACGATTTCATCGAAAACGTGGGCGGTAAGGCCAACAGTGCGAGCAATGGCAAAGAGTCCATTACCCATCTCTGGCGGGAAATCCATCTCGCAGAGTACTGCCGCAATCACACCATCTACGTTAAGTGGCAGATTCTTGCCCAGCACATCTTTCAATGCAACCCGAATTGCCTGCGCCATCACCACGTAATCACCCGCAACACCTTCCTCCCCAGCAATAGTCAGCAATTTTGCGGTGCGCGGGTCCGCGCTGTGGATGCGATGTCCATAACCGGGGATACGTCGCTTCTGCGCACGATAATCTGTGACCAGTGCGTGAGCTGTCGTGTCCGCATCCGCGCCAGATTCGCGCTGGCGTCCTACTGCCTCCAACAGCACGCGCATACATCCCTCAATCGCGCCGCCATGATGCTGGTTGATGGTCATAATGCCTGCCGCGATACCTGTCGTGAGTGGCGCACCACCGGAGGCTACCGTTCGCGCCGCCAATACCGAGGGTGGTGTTGCACCATGATCCACACTGGCGACGAGCAGTGCATCCATTACGCGCCCCTGCGCCTCGGTGGGCAGTTCACCTTTGAGTACCAAATAGACTATATGTGCAAACGGCACGCACCCCATCAGTTCATCAATCCGGTAGCCACGCACCACAACTTTGTTGGGCTCAATTTTCGTAATGGGTTGAGTCCAGGTTGATTCTGTCATTTCCATCTCCTTATTTGACCAGGCAGACGAGATAGATAGCAGGTAAGGCTTGCGACTACAAATTTCCCCTATCTACCGTTTACCATCTACCCGCTACAATTTTGCCAACACTGCTTTCGCGGCGAGGGGTAAATCCATAAACTGCTCCACCACCGTCGCACCCACAGCGCGAAGTCGCTCAACTTTGCCCTCATAGGTGCCGCGCCCGCCTTCGACGATGGCGCCCGCGTGGGAAAAGCGAGTACCACTCTTTGCTGCTTTGCCACCAATGTAGGCGATGAGAGGCTTGGTGAACGCGCCTGCTTTGATAAGATCGGCCACGCGCTCTTCCTGACTCGTGCCAATCTCACCGAACATGACAACGGCCCTGGTATCGGGGTCGCGCTCAAATTCGAGCATCACATCAGGATGAGGAAAACCGACAATGGCATCGCCGCCGACATGGACAAGTGTCGTTGCCCCAATGCCCTCGCGGGCCAGGTAATAGGCCATCGAAGAGGTGATACCCCCACTACGTGAGGTCACACCCACCGGGCCAGGAAAGAACCAGGATTTCGCCGAAGTGGCACGCCCACCAATCATGCCGAGTACAGCTTTGTCAGGACTGAGTACTCCCAATGTGTTGGGGCCAATAAAGCGTGCCCCGGCAGACCTGGCGCGTTTAGCGATAGCAAGCACATCATAAATCGGCACACGGTCTGGCACGATAACGAGCAATTTAACACCCGCGTCAATGGCTTCCAGCGCTGCGCTCCTGACCAATGGCGCGGGGATGAAAAGCACACTAATGTCGACCGGCCCGACTTGCTCCCACGCTTCCTCTACCGTATCAAAGACCGGAATTCCCTCCACGTTATCGCCGCCTTTGCCCGGCGTCACCCCGGCCACGACCTGTGTACCGTAATTGACCATCAACTTCGTCCGCGCCATTCCCTCGCGGCCCGTAATGCCTTGTACCAATACGCGTTTGGTTTGATCAATAAGAATTGACATAGTGTTTCACCTATTTATCCAGCCCTGGAATCGGCAAGCCCACGTGCCCCCCGCCTGCCCCATAAAGCAAACAATCCACTTCGCAGCCGAGACACTCCGAACAGCGACCCTTCTTCGCTTCTGCCGGTGTAATGTTGAGAACAGGACAGCCGGCGTCATTAAGCGAGAGAATCTTCATCCCGCACGCTTCAATACAGATTTTGCTCTCGCACGTGGCGCAAATTCCGTGATCAAATGTCACTGTACCATGGGTAACAGTCTCAAAAGCATAAATGTTTGGATGAGTGGAAGGAGGCGTGGCTCGTGGTTCGCTACTCACCATTCGTAATTCGTCATTCGTTGATACGCCACTTCTCGCCTCCTTAATCAGCGCATCCAGCCGCGCCGCGCAAAAATCCGGTGAATCGTCTTTTTTGTATCCCTCCACCTTTGCAGGGATACGACCGTTAAGACTTTCTAGAATTTCGACGGCTTTGTCCTCTGCATTGCCACCCAAGCGGATAACGATAGGCACATCTATCTGCGCTTCCAAAAAAGCCTTGAACAATCCGCGCGCAGAATAGAATTGCTCCTGACTGGCAACACCGGAGCCGGAGCCGAAGTAACCGTCAATGGGACCAACGGCAAGGATGATCTTGGCAGCACGATAGACTTTGCTGGCAGGAGGATTGCCACTGGTATCGACAAATGTAGCGACTTTATACCCCTGCCGCAGTACCGCATCCATACTCATCATTGAACCGCCGCCGCCCGCACCATGGAAACCGACATATCCCTGTCCCTTCTCGAAGTCCTCTGCCATCTGGATAAAGTAGAACGTCCCCCGGTAATCACCCGCTTCCACATCATAAGCGATCTTCTCCAATGCTGTGGGGGGGCGATTATACTCGCGGGCAATGGCAATACCGAGGTCTTTATGCCGGAAAACAGCATAATCATCCACAGTAATACGACAGTCGGCGGCGACAAGTTGGCCATCGGTGGTGAGAACCAACGGGTTGATTTCAGCAGCGCGGGCTTCGCAAGCGCAGGCAACTTCATAAAGCTGCACCAATACTCCACCCAGATCACGCTGCAACCGCCCGTCTATACCCGTCTTGCGTACCAAATTGCGCGCTTGATAATCTTGCAAACCAAATTCGACATCCACATGCGTGCTGGCAACAGCATTGGGGTTCTCGGCGGCGATTGCTTCGATGCCTGTACCTCCGACACTAGAAAACATCACCAACGGGGTCTGCGCGCGGTCGTCTACAATCACACTGGCATAAAATTCACGGGCAATAGCGATTTGCTCCTCCACCAACACGTATTCCACGGTGAAGCCCTTAACCTTCAAGCCGAGGATATCACGCGCAGCGATGGCCGCCTCGTCAGGTGTAGCAGCTTTGCGGATGCCCCCCACGCTCGCGCGCCCCGTAATCCATGCCTGAGCCTTCACCATCACCGGCTTGCCGATCTCGGCAGCAACCGCGTATGCTTCTTCCGGTGTTCTAGCGATATGGCCTTGAGGCACTGCAACTTTAAATTGTTTAAGCAAAGCTTTGCCCTGGTATTCATGTAATCTAGCCATGAAACCTCCTTGTTTTTGAAGCAGCGTAACTTATCACGCCATCTACCCGGCGTCAAGCCACTTCAATTTTATTTGTTGTTCCAGGCAAGGTTCAGAAACCTTGCTTTTTCCCCTTACACTTTTACGCTTGATTGGGCATAAAGTGCAAAGGTAACTTGAACCATCTTGTCGTTCTACCTGTTTATTTTCTAAATGTCGCGCTGCGAATATTTAATCCGTAACCTACGGAACCGGTACTGAACTCACGGGCGAGTGCCTCCTCATCCACGAGAATATTCTCCGGGTCATCGGCATCTACAATAAGCACACGCACCTTATTTACTGTCATCAGCGCTTCCTGCTGCTCGGCATTGAGCTTTTTGCTGCCGGTCAATATGATATTGACCCCAACAGTAAATTGGGGTTTTTGAACATTACTTTCTTCTTTACGAATGATAGGCATAATAATTGACCTCCTGATCTTAAAAATTTACCTAATTAAAATTTAACAAGTATTCATTATATACCACAAGTGACAAGTTACCTTGTTCCACATGATGGGTTAGCGCATAAGATACATATTGTAACTCAAATCGTCACCTGGACAGCATGAGCCGCACATTTGCAGCTCCGCTGTGTTCGAAATATTCTAAACGCACAGTCGTAGAACCACCGGGCAACTCTACGGTGGCGCGTCGTGTGCCACGCATCGGCCACCAGCTATCTATAACGAGCTTATCATTGACATAAAGTCGCACGCCATCATCAGACGTTGTGGTAAAGGTATATCGACCTGCACTCAAAGTCGATATCGTTTGTTGCCAGGATGCGGAGAAATTATCGCGCGGGAGTTTAGGGTCAGGCGCATTAAGGCCCCAGTTATAATCCAGGGGTACATCTTCATTTGTCAAGGTAAGGACCGGTTCCCCTTTCAGATTTGCGTTATCGTAGTAGTGGACGGTCCATGGGCCTGACATCCCCTGATTGGAAGCCGGAGAAATAGTAGCGACGGCTGTGGGTACACCAGTCTGTGTTGCCCCGATACGCTGCCAGTTAATACGCGCCTGGGCAGCCTGTGAGCGTTCGAAATATTCAACGCGCACCGTATGCTCTCCCGCAGTAAGATTAGCATAACCATAGCGTGTACCGCGCATAGTGCGCCAACTATCAATGATTTGTTGGTCATCCACATAGAGACGCACACCATCGTCGGTGAATGTTGTGAAACGATAGCGGCCATCTTCAAAGGTGAAGGTTCCCGTCCAACGTGCCGCGAAGTTATCCACCGGTAATTCTAAGGATGGAGATTTCCAGCCCCAGTTGAAATCAATAACGGCATCGGTACGCGCCAATGTGGGAGATTGACTCATATCATCACCGGCGAAATATTCAGCCTGCCACGGTCCAGGGAGTGAGGGGGAGGATTGTGATGGAACTACTGTCGTTGGAACTGATGGGGAGGAATCTGATACCGATTGGGATGTGGACTGCGTAGCAGGTTGTGTTGCTGTAGCAAAGCCATACGTGGGAGAAGGAGCCATCGCGCGCGCGGCTTCGACCGTAGCAGCATAATCCCACCAGAATTGGATGCGCGCATTCCCATTTTTCTCAAAATACTCGACACGAAGGGTATGAGATCCCTCAAGATAGTGCCAATCCTGGTAGCGCCAGACATTATCTTGAGGTTCCCAATAATTCATATGAAGTGTGACATCATCAATCCACAAACGCACACCATCGTCGGCCCGCGCATTGAAACGATAAAGACCGGGCTTGAGATTGAAATTTTGTGTCCAAGATATCGAGAAATTATCGGCGGGCATCCATTCAGTCGGTGCGCCCTCGCCCCAGTCGAAATTGATGTGAGCATCGTCGCGAACCAGGGCCGGCCCACCGTTTAAATCACGGTTATCAAAATAGCGACCCTCCCACCCACTAACAGTCTCTAGTTTGTTCCACCAGACATGGGCTGAGGCTTCCCCCCCTTCCTCGAAATACTCTACTCTAATAGTATGTTCACCCGCACTTAGCGTAATATCGCCGCTGTGTGTATTAGGAAGCTTCTGTTTGTACCAGGCATCCACAACGGTCTGGTAGTCCACCGAGATAACTATGCCATCATCCACACTGGTGTAGAAACGATATGTGCCTGCCTCTAGGCCGAGGGTGCGAGTCCAGCGAACCGTGAAATTATCCGCCGGGACAGCAGGATCTGGACTACCGTACCCCCAATCGAAGTCAATGGCGCTATCGTTGCGCGTCAATGTAGGGCCATCTGAAAAGTGCAGATTATCATAATAATCCGCACGCCAACTTGCCGTGCTACTGACGCGCTCCCAATAGATCTGAAGAATAGCATCACCGCCACGCTCATAGTATTCGACGCGAACCTTGTGTGTACCCTGCGAGATATAGCGATCTACGGCCTTCCATTCCTCTTGCCCATCTTGCCAATCATCCACAACGAGTTGATCGCCAACCCAAAGGCGGATACCGTCGTCCGCATTGTAAGCGAAGCGATAGTTGCCACCATCGAACCACAAATCGCGTGTGTAGCGGGCGGAGAAGTTATCCACCGGTACAGCTTCGTCAGGGCTGCCACTTCCCCATCTGAAATCCACTTTGGATTCATAGTCAGTATATACCGTTCCACCGGCCAGATCGGGATTACTGTAATATTCAGCATACCAGTCACCTGCAGCAACGACTAAGGGGAGTTTATATCCTGCCGCGAGGCTAAGTAATATGCTCCCAATGATAAGTGTTAGACTAAAACGTTTGTTCATTTAGTTTACCTCCTTATGTTATAGCTTAAGTTTAGAATAATTAGGCAAAGATGCAACACACGGGACGGTTGTAGGTCGGTGAGAATGTTACATTTGAGTTACAAATTTTCCACAGTTTCCATATAGTAATCCACAGGTCTAGAGAGCCAGTTCTCTGGACATTGAATTTTTGATATATTTGTGGGGAATTTTAATATATTTCAGACTTTTTTCGAAAGCAACTTGTTATCTCATAGGTATTTTTACCATATTGGTGGGGATTTATCAGATCTCCCTATAGCTCGCTCGTAAGGCATTTGGACCTGTGGATAACTTTTTGTTTTGTGAGCGATTACCGTTTTCTGTCACCTGCTCCAGACAGAAAAGAGGGGTTGGGTGTGTTTTTTCGTTGGCGGGCTACGCCCGCCAACGAAAAAACACCTCTACACATTGACGCAACAGTGGCTAGTGATAGACTATAAATAAAATAACTGGTGAAGGCATTGTATCAATAATACAGGAGGCATTATGGTAAATGATCAGGTAACACTGGATGGTGCGATTGCTCAAGTGTTGGATACACTGGATGGTCCAATTTCTATGCAAGAATTCTATCAGAAAGTATTGGAGATCCGGCCTTCACATGCTAAAAATCCGACGGCCTCTATCCGTGATAGAATGAGATATGGATGGTACCACAAAATTGCGGAGTTGGATTCCGACACGCTTATACCCATGCGTTGTTTAATGAGGGGAATACGATTTGCCGTACCCTTAAGCCGCAAAGAAGTAAGTCAGGGTTTACTATTAACATATCCGGCATTTGAACTTTACTTACCCCGTGAGTTTCCTCTTTCAGAAGTCAAACTTTTAGATGAACGGGGGAATACTTTGCCCACTCGTCTCAAATCCTTCAAAGAAACGGTAGAAACACCCTTAGGTTCTACAGAAATCAAAAGAGAGGGATTCGAATTATCAACTTGGTTCAAACAGCATAAAGTAAAGCGTGGAGATTATCTGCTGGTTACCACTGAGAATTGGGAACGCGGACATATACGACTCGAACATGAGCCAGCCAAAGCACGGCAGCGACGGCAAGCAGAAATTGCTGCGAGAAATCAGGAATTTGCCGATCACGTATTTGATCTGTTGGAATCACAAAGGGAGGAGGATATTCTTACTGGCAAGGCAGTCCCCACGGCCTTAGCCCAGATGTCAGATCCGTATGGATATCCAGGCGATCATTGGATGCAAATCCTAGCAAAAGACCCACGTATGCGCAGTGATGGGTGGATGATTCGCTATAGTGACTGGCGCTCTCCATTGGAATCCATATTGTTGGAGCGTTTTTTTGAAGAAGAAATGGTGCCGGAAGTTGAGGAGCTTCCCTTATCGGAGGAAGCACAACAACAAGTGTACCGTTTCAAGGCCGCGCTCAAGTACCACAAGAGTCTCTGGCGGCGGATTGAAATTCAGGGGGGACAAACGTTAGTTGACTTTAATCACATTTTAGTAAATGCTTTTAGGCACGATTGGGATCATATGGGCGGTTTTTGGAAGCGTGTGCGACGGGGGAATACAAAACGTTATCGCGATATTGAAATGGGGGACGTAGATCCTATGGGCGGGGGTTCTGGAGCCGATGTAACGATTGCGAGTTTGGACTTAACACCTGGGGATACACTTAAATTTGTCTTTGACTTTGGAGATTGGATAGAGCATATCCTAACATTGGAAACAATTACTGTGCCAGAAGATAATGTGCAATATCCACGTGTTATTGCACAAAACCGGCCCCGCTATCGTTACTGTCAAAGCTGTAAAGAAGCAGGTCGTAAAACTATCGCTACTTGGATTTGTATTGAATGTTCCAACCGGGAAGGACAAGATGTGTTAGTATGTGAGGACTGCCTGTACAAACACCATGAAGATCATTATGCCGATGAGATAGTTTATTGAATCCCAGGTATAATTGTCATTAGGTTATGCTAATTCTCTAGGCACAATGGACTCTGGCGGCAGGGTACCAACCGGTTACATGTTTTGACATGTATGCACGTGACAATAATTCCCTACAGATATGAATAATATCCTATTTGATTGTCAGACAACTGACATATAATGGGATAGGGATTTTATGAAAATTCGTCTTCCATATATTCAAGTTGAAGAAGCCATCGCCGCGATGATTGGACAGATGCAACCTGGCGATCAGTTACCATCTGAACCTACGCTGGCAAAGCAATTGGGGGTCTCCAGGGCCACACTGCGTGAGGTGTTGCGCACTTTCGCCGAACGTGGGACACTCGTGCGCCGGCAGGGTATCGGCACATTTGTGGCTTCGCGGATCCCTATCCTTGAAACAGGGCTTGAGATGCTAGAGAGCCTCGACCGCATGGCCAAGCAACTTAATCTAATTACAGAGGTCACACATCTGGAAACGGTAGAGCGGAAAGCAACCCTTGCTGAAGTTGCCGGTTTGGCTCTTCCCGATAACGATGTAGTCGGGGTACTAGCTGTAAACCGGGTCATTACTGTAGAAGGACAGCCCGTTGCCGACCTTCAAGATATCGTTCCACTGACTTACCTGCGCCAGGCCGATTTGGATCAGATTGGGATGATGCGGATGAAGGATATCACAAGCTTCAATGGTTCTGTGCTGGATGTGCTCTTGCAGTGTGGAGGACTGATACTTTCTACTTCACGTACAGAGATCGCTGCGGAAGAGGCTGATATGCGGTGTGCATCTCGGTTAAATGTTAAAAGAGGTGCTGCGCTTCTAAAATTGGTAGCTCAGCTTTACAATTATGATGAAAAAGTAGTTGATTATTCAACGAGTTATTTTGTGCCAGGTTATTTTAGGTTTCACGTAATGCGGAAAGTTATAAACAAATAGCGAATAACGAATAGCGAGTTACAAATAGCAAATTGCACTCTAACGATTGGGGACAACCTAAGGCTACGTTGTAGTTCGTAATTCGTAATCATAATTCAATTAGGAGGTTTTTAAGATGCGTAGTTTTATGGGTCGTGACATTCTGTCGTTAAAGGATTTTGAACGTAATGAGTTTTTCCACGTTTTTGACGTAGCTGCCAAAATGGAACCCATCGCGCGCGCGCGACGCAATGTGGATATGTTAGCAGAAAAGACGCTGGTGACAGCATTCTACCAGCCTTCAACGCGGACTCGTCTGGCGCACGAAGCCGGGATGCACCGTCTAGGAGGACATGTTACCGGCTTCTCCGATGCCAAAATGACACGAGCTGGCGATTTCTACCAGGAGTCTATCAAGGACACAGTAAAGATGTTGGAGTTCTATGGCGACGTGATCGTGATGCGTCACTTCCAAATTGGCGCCCCCCACGAAGCCGCCAAATGGGCCAGCATCCCCATCATCAACGGAGGGGATGGATGGGGGGAGCATCCTACCCAAATCCTAACCGACTTATACACTGTGCTTCGTGAAAAAGGGCGACTTGACGGTCTCAAATGGCTCGCAGTTGGCGATATGCGGATGCGCACGATGCACTCACTGGGGTATGCTCTGACACAATTTGATTGCCCAATAACGTTTGTTTCCCCATCGGCTGATGCCCTCTTCCCCGGTTCACCCAATATGCGGATGCCAGAAAACTATAAAGCGGATTTTAAACAGTACGCGCTCAACTTTACAGAAGCTGACCATGTGGAACAAGCGATAGCGGATGCGGACGTTATCCTGGTTGAGCCGGTAGTGCAGCCCGATTACACCAAATCCCGCGATGAACGCACCGGCGATGTGGGGATGACCCCGGCTAACTACAAAATTACGCGCGAGTTGCTCACCAGCAAAGCTAAGTCCGACGCCATTCTGCTTCACTCCCTTCCGCGTATGGACGAAATTCCCACCGATGTGGATATCACTAAATGGTCTCGTTATTGGCAAGAGGCCTTCAATGGCGTCGTAATGCGGATGACGCTGCTCGCGTTGGTATTGGGCGCGATGGAATAGGAGTCAAAAATGATTACAAATTTACGTGGCCGGGATCTGATTGGCGATCTTGACTTCTCCAAAGAAGAGGTCGAGACCGTGTTGGATGTGGCCTGGGATTTAAAGCGCAAGCGGGCATTGGGCGAACCGCACCCCCTGCTGCGCGACAAGACCCTGGGAATGCTGTTTTTCTTCAGTAGTACGCGCACGCGCTGCTCCTTTGAGGCCGGGATGGCGCAACTCGGCGGGCATGCAGCCTTCATCGAATCACGCACTACTCAGGTAGCGCATGGCGATACAGCAAAAGAAATCGGAGAAATTCTGGGCCGTTATTTCGATGGCATTGCCATCCGTCACTGTGATTGGAAAATAGGAAATCAGTACCTCAACTGGGTGGCCGAAGCCTCGCGCACACCGGTTCTCAATATGCAGTGTGACATCTACCATCCCTTCCAGTGCCTTGCCGACTTGATGACGATTCAAGAGAAAAAAGGCCGCGACCTGCGCAAGAAGAAGATCGTCGTTTCATGGGCGTATGCTTCCTCTTATCTCAAACCCATATCCGTACCCCAGTCACTCATTCTGCAAATGCCGCGCTTTGGCATGGATGTGACGCTTTCTTACCCACCAGAGTTTAAATTGATGCCGGATATTGTCGAACAGGCGCAAGCGCAAGCGCGCAAGTATGGGACTGCCTTTGATATCGTTCACGATATGGAAGCGGGTTTCAAAGATGCCGATGTGGTTTATGCTAAATCCTGGGGACCCTTACTTACTACAGCAGATCCGGCTGAAGGCAAACGGCTCCAGGATAAACACCAGGATTGGATTACGGATGCCGCCAAGATGAAACTGGCAAAACCCGATGCCATCTATATGCACCCGCTGCCTGCCGACCGCGATATTGAAGTCACTAGCGAGGTAATGGATGGTCCACAATCCGTTGTTTTTGACCAAGCCGAGAACCGCCTGCACGCACAAAAAGCCGTCATGGCGTTGACGATGTGGTAGGACGGAAAATGTGATGTGTGAAACGTGAATGTCTTGAGTATAGGACTTTACGTTTCACGCATGACAATCATGTTCCTCTAAACACAAGGATAGTTTAAGGAGACAAGCATGACCAAATCAAAATGGGAAAATACCAAAAAGGTGGCCGTTATTGCCATCGGTGGCAATTCTTTAATCAAAGACCCGCAGCATAAAACAGTTAAAGACCAATATCTTGCTGCAAAAGAGACATGTCATCACATTGCCGATATGATCGAGCAGGGTTGGGAAGTTGCTATTGGGCATGGCAACGGGCCACAAGTGGGTTTTATCCTGCGCCGCTCGGAGATTGCCGCAAAGGTTGCCGGGATGCACGAGGTGCCATTGGACGTGTGTGGAGCTGATACTCAGGGAGCATTAGGTTACGCCTTGCAGCAGAATTTTAATAATGAGTTTTATCATCGCAAGATGGACAAGCGCGTCGCTACAATTATCACGCAAGTGTTGGTAGATAAGACGGACCCGGCATTTGAACATCCCACCAAGCCCATTGGAGGCTTTATGGAAGAAGCTGAAGCGCAAGCTCGTGTGACTAATGAGGGTTGGACAGTGGTTGAGGACGCCGGGCGCGGTTGGCGGCGCATTGTTCCTTCCCCTAAACCTAAGGAAATCATCGAGATTTCGGCAATTAAGACTATGCTCGACAACGGCATCTGTGCTATCGCTGTTGGTGGGGGGGGTATTCCCGTCATTGAAGATGAAGATGGCTCTTTCGTCGGTGTCGCGGCGGTGATCGACAAAGACTATGCCTGTTCCCTGTTGGCACAAACCATCAACGCCGATCTTTTCCTTATCTCAACCGCTGTTGAAAAAGTCTATCTCAACCTTAATACTCCCCAACAAAAGGGGATTGATGTGATGACTGCTTCCGAGGCCCGGCAATATATGGCCGAAGGGCACTTTGCGAAAGGGAGTATGTTGCCCAAAATCGAAGCAATCCTCTGGTATCTCGACGCAGGAGGGAAAGAGGCCATTATCACCAACCCAGAAAATATCACGGCCGCGTTGCGTGGGGATACGGGGACGCGAATAGTGCCAGGTTAGTCGAAGGTAAAAGGGTGAAAGTCCAAAGTCATTACTGTCAATATCGTGTTGACTTTGGACGCTTTATTCAATTAACACATACGAGGTATATACACAGATGTTTACAAACCATATACTTGGCTTAAAATGTACAATTTGCGGTGAAGAATATGAATTGAGCGCTGTAGATTACGTCTGTCCCAAACACGGTGATGATGGCATCCTGGATGTCGTATATGATTACGACAGTATCACTTCATCCGTCGACCGTGAGATGCTGGCACAAGACCCCGAGCGTTCGATTTGGCGTTACAAGCCGCTTTTACCGGTTCCTCTGGATGCACCTGTGCCACCACTGCGTGTCGGCTGGACGCCATTATATCCCGCGCCTCGTTTGGCAGAGCGGTCGGGGCTTAATCACGTCTGGATAAAAGATGACGGTGTGAATCCAACTGCCTCTTTTAAAGATCGCGCATCAGCATTGGCGGTGGTCAAAGCACAGGAAGCCGGGGCCAGCGTGGTCACCACCGCCAGCACAGGCAACGCGGCAGCGGCACTGGCCGGTCTGGCTGCCAGTGTGGGGCTGCCAACCGTGATCTTTGTCCCTAAGACCGCGCCCCCTGCCAAAATCGCGCAGCATCTCGTCTACGGCGCGCGTGTGCTGTTGGTGGATGGCACGTATGACGATGCTTTCGAACTTACCCTTAAGGCGGCACGTGAATTCGGATGGTACAATCGTAATACGGCCTACAATCCGTATATGACCGAAGGGAAGAAGACAGCGGCCTACGAAATTTGCGAGCAGTTGGATTGGGTTGCCCCTGACCGTATTTTCATTCCTGTGGGAGATGGATGCATCATCGGTGGTATTCACAAAGGACTCAAAGACCTGTTGGCCCTGGGATGGATTGATACAATGCCCAAGTTAATGGGCGTGCAGGCAACGGGGTCCGCGCCGTTGGTAACTGCATGGGAATGTGATATGCAAGGATGGGAAATGCAGCCCCAGCCTGCCACCTCTATTGCCGATAGCATTGTGGCCGGGCTTCCTCGCGATCGCAATAAGGCTCTAGCAGCGGTGAGGGAAACGGGCGGCGCGTATCTGGCGGTCAGCGACCAGGAGATTTTGGACGCCATTCCTATCGTTGCGCGCAACACCGGTGTTTTCTGCGAGCCGGCGGCGGCGGCATCCTACGCGGGGTTGGTCAAAGCCGTAGACAAGGGGCTGGTAGATAAAGACGAACGTATCGTGGTTTTACTCACCGGTTCTGGCCTTAAGGATATTACCAGCACGATGAAGACTGTGCCTGAACCGCCCATTATCGCGCCCACGTTGGACGCGGTGAAAAGTATCTTTCCTAATGGATTTAGTCATTAAAACATCAATAACCGATACTTAACAATGGACACCCATCTACTTATCTATATTGCTTTTTATCTTGTGTATCGTATTACCGAGAATCTGGCGATGGCCAGGGCGGGCACACTGACGAAAAAACCCAAGAAAGAGTGGACAATGTTGTTGATTATCCTGCCCTACTATCTCGTCGCGGTTGGGCCATTGGTAGAGTACCTATTTTTTCACACCCACCCCAACAATCTTACCCGGATACTTGGAGGCACATGTTTCCTTGCAGCTACTTTTTTCCGGGTAAAAGCACACCTGGATTTACAGCAGGGGTTTTCGATGGCAATTGAACACGATGAAGAACACCTATTGGTCACCACGGGACTGTATGCCTATATCCGCCATCCCCTGTATCTCGGCAACCTGTTGTTGTTTGTCGCGTGTCCATTATTTCTCGCTGCGCGGGTCTCCTGGCTTTTTGCTGTGGTGGGGATTGTGGGAATTCTTATCCGTATTAAAATTGAGGAGAAATTTCTGCGCGAAAATCTGGCGGGATATGACGCTTACATGAAAGTTACCCACGCGCTTATCCCCAAGGTCTTCTAATTTTGACGTTTGACGAATATGGTTTTCTAAGCGGAATAGGTTGCGCAATGAATCGGAAACATTGGTTTTGGTGGATTGGTGTGATCCTGTGTGCTACCTGGCTACTATGGATGACGCTCCGTCCACAAGCACAGGCCACGGCAGATCTCGCTTATATTACCACGCCTGCCGTGGCGCACGGTATTTCTATTCGATTTTTGATTGATATTTTGGGGAATATGGTGGTCTTTATGCCATTAGGTGCGGCGGCGACATTTGCCCTGTGGCGCAGGGATTTTGAACAACGTTATGCCCGACCGGCCGTTGGTGCGATTCTCATTGGCGCCAGCCTCAGTGCGTTTATCGAAATGACGCAGTTGCTACTTCCGAGTCGTGTCGCGACACTTGGTGACTGGTTACTCAACACCATCGGGACCTTAATGGGTACATTTATGGCCCTGATGATTATCCGCTACAGAAAAAGCACAAAGAAAGTTTACTTTTGGAGAAAATAATGATAAATCTAACAATTAACAAGACCGGTTTAGAACACGCTATTCAGCGCGCGAGAGAGCGCAACATCGTTATCCCAACGTTTGCCCAACAAAAGAATCCAACGTTGATTCCTGACAGCGTTAAAAATGAGTTACGCAACATTGGCCTATGGGATATTACACCGCGTAACCTGTTCCGCATTACGTGGAAAAATGAAGCAGTGGCAGCGGGGGGAGAATTTGGTGATATCAACTACGTTGAGCTACCACCGGAACTGACAGGAGTGCCAGCGCGTATTATCGCACTGGTGGGAAAATGGTTCCCGACAGGTGCGCATAAGGTGGGAGCAGCCTTCGGTTGCCTGGTACCGCGTTTGGTTACGGGACAATTCGATCCCACCAAGCAGAAAGCCGTCTGGCCCTCAACGGGCAACTACTGTCGCGGTGGCGCGTATGACTCCACATTGTTAGCTTGTGATTCCATTGCCATCTTGCCAGAGGAGATGAGCCAGGAGCGGTTCGCGTGGTTAAAAACTGTCTCTGGTGAGGTCATTGCTACGCCAGGATGTGAGTCCAATGTTAAAGAGATTTTTGATAAGTGCCACGAACTTACTCGCAAGCGAGGTGATGACATTTTCATCTTTAACCAATTCGAAGAATTTGGCAATTACCTATGGCATTATGACATCACCGGGCACGCGATGGAAGAAATTTTACAACAGACACTCGGCCCGCGTGACCGTTTCGCGGGTGTTATTTCTAATACCGGTTCTGGTGGCACGATAGCGTGTGGCGATTATCTTAAGCAACAGTTCCCCACTTGTAAAGTCATTGCTAGTGAGGCACTACAATGTCCCACCTTGCTGGTAAATGGGTTCGGCGGGCATCGTATTGAGGGCATCGGTGACAAACATGTACCCTGGATTCACAATGTGAAGAACACGGACATGATCACGGCGATTGATGATGAAGCCACTATCAGTCTCATTCGTCTCTTCAATGAACCGACGGGGCGCGGGTATCTGGTCAAACAGGGAGTACCGGAAGCGTTGGTAGAACACCTGGACCTGATGGGGATTTCCAGTATTGCGAACGTGCTGGCCGCGATCAAGACCGCCAAGTGGTATGAGTTAACCGAAAACGATATTTTGCTTACTGTCTGGACAGATTCAATGGAACTCTATCAAAGTCGTCTGCGTGAATTGCACGAACGCCATGGCGAATATACAGAAATGGACGCCGCCGCCCACTTTCACCGCTATATCCTGGGAACTACAACCGATGCAATGGCAGAACTAACCTATCCTGACCGCAAGCGCGTCCATAACCTCAAATATTACACCTGGGTTGAACAGCAAGGGAAAACTTATGATGAGATCCAGGCGCAGTGGTATCAAGAGGATTATTGGATCAAAGTTCAAGAACAGGTAGAAGAAATTGATACGTTAATCACAGCGTTTAATACACAGGTTGGGTTGATTTAGTGCTATCCTATTTCTGAATGGCGCCTCAATTTAGAAATAGGGCGCCATTCAGAAACACCCTCCATTTTTTATGTTTGTCGCCTCTGTTTGCATACCGTTGAGGAATGTGTATACTTACACTATTAGATCTTGGACGTCAAACGTCAGATTAACTCTTGGAATCTAACATTTGACGTCTGATGTATTTCGACTTTGGACTTTCAACGATTTGGAGGTAACGATGACCCCTCGATTTTCAGTAGTTGCACCCGTGTTTAACGAAGAAGCCTTAATTCAAGAGTTTTATCGTCGTGTTCACGATACAATGGAGTTGTTAGGCGAATCGTGGGAATTGGTATTGGTCAATGATGGTAGCCGCGACCGTTCTCCACAACTTATGGATGAACTCCATGAGCGTGATCCTGAGCATGTCGTTGTCATCCACTTCTCGCGTAATTTTGGACATCAGTTGGCGATTACAGCGGGGATGGATTACGCGCGTGGGGATGCGGTGAGTGTCATTGACTCTGATTTGCAGGACCCGCCCGAGGTTATCGCAGACCTGATAGCCAAATGGCGTGAAGGTTATGAAGTTGTGTACGCGGTGCGCGCCACCCGTGAGGGGGAGACCTGGTTTAAGTTATGGACGGCGGGATGGTTCTACCGTATCATTCAAGCTCTCACCGACGTGCAGATTCCTATGGAAGCCGGAGATTTTCGATTACTTGATCGCAAGGTATTGGACTATTTAAAGGAAATGCGGGAACAAGATCGTTTTGTACGCGGCATGACCTCCTGGGTTGGGTTTCGACAGACAGGTGTTCCCTATCACCGTTTTGCCCGTAAGGCTGGCGAGACTAAATATTCACTATCCAAAATGTTGCGACTGGCTTTAAATGGTATTATGGGATTCTCGTTTATCCCTCTTAAACTCTCGACATGGATGGGGACATTCTCTACCATTCTAGGTTTGTTCACAGCTATAGTTTTAACGATTGTCCGTCTGGGAGGACATGCCCCATTGGCTGGACAGGGAACAATGATCAGTCTACTTTTCTTCATTGGTGGCGTACAACTGTGGATGATCGGTATTCTGGGTGAGTATGTGGGCCGGATTTATAACGAAGTGCGCAAACGCCCACTTTATGTGGTGCGCGAGGTGAAACAGGGTAAAACCGGATAGACCCGCCGGGTCAATTCACGAACTTCAATTTGTCAAATTTTAAACGTGGTTAGTTGTGGCTTTCATTGACGCGGGTAGCCGCAGGTGGACACACCCGCTCCTTGGGAGGGACTATGTCGCTTTGGAATGTGTATTATACAGTAACCCATTTGGATGAAGCATTGTGCCTATTGGCGGAGCATAAAGATCATGTTCGGATTATGGCGGGAGGGACAGATTTATTAGTCGCATTACGCCATCAACCGGATGATACATTAGCAGTAGTGGATATTTCCCGTATCTGTGGCCTGGATGAAATTGCAGTGGGTGAGGATGGACGGATACATATTGGGCCGATGGTAACACACGCACAGGCGGCGGCTTCTCCACTGCTCCAGGAAAAAGCATTACCTTTGGCACAGGCTTGTTGGGGGGTAGGTGCGCCCGCGCTGCGCAATCGAGGGACAATTGCAGGGAATCTGGTTACGGCCTCTCCTGCGAATGATACTATCACAGCACTGCGTGCATTGGATGCACGCTTGATGTTGCTTAGCACACGGGGTAAACGTATGGTCTCGTTGGCGGAATTCTATACGGGGGTTCGCCGTACCATTATGGCGTCTGACGAGATGGTCACCGATATTATATTTCCCCCATTACAACCATACCAGCGCAGTATTTACCTTAAACTAGGGCTGCGACGTGTTCTTGCCATAGCTGTAACCAATGTGGCTCTCGTGTTATCTATGGATGAGGCGGAGCGTGTAACCGAAGCCCGCATTGCATTGGGCAGTGTTGCCCCCACCATTATCCGTGCGCCAGAGGCAGAAGCTATGTTACTCAATGACATATTGAACGCTGACTGTATTGCAGAGGCGGCACGTCTAGCAGCGGAGGCCGCACAGCCAATTGATGATATTCGCGGCACCGCGTGGTTCCGCCGCGAAGAGGTGCATACTTTAGTGTCGCGCGGGCTTGAAGCTGTACGGATGGGAGAAACACGATTGGGACTGCCGGTCCCTCAGGAGATGGTACGGCTATGGGGGCGAGCTAAACGTTGGCCTCGATTGCGCGGTGCGACGATTGCCCATCATGCTGATGGAGAAGAACCTATTCAGTGTGTAATCAATGGTCAGAGCGTGAGTGTACAAGGAGCAAACGATAAAACATTACTTCAGATGTTGCGTGATGATCTGGGACTGATAGGCACGAAATCAGGATGTGAAGAGGGCGAATGTGGCGCGTGTACGGTGTGGTTGGATGGGATCGCTACGCTAGCGTGCCTGACACCTGCACCCCGCGCGCACGGAGCACGGATTATGACAATTGAAGGCCTGACCAAAGATGGCATCCTGCACCCGGTACAGCAGGCATTCATAGATGAAGATGCAGTGCAGTGCGGATATTGTACACCGGGATTTGTGATGAGCGCGGCCAAGCTTTTACAAGAATTCCCCCATCCCACCCGCGAACAAATTAAGACGGCTTTAAGCGGCAATTTGTGTCGTTGCACGGGATATTATAAAATCATCCGTGCAGTAGAAAAGGCGATTCAACAATGAAAACCATTCCTAGTCACCCATTAGCTGAAGTTTTTGGATTTCCTCCTGATAATTTTTCAACCCAAGCAAAACGTTATCGAAAGCACAAATTGTGTCCTTACAATAACCGGGTTCCTTCTTGTACTAAAGACAAAGCTAATGCGCCATTGGGAGTATGAAATTTTACAAATGTGAGATTTAGATGCTCCAGTTGAGTTTTTTACCAACAAATACGCAGAAAATTGTTAACGTGGCATCGGTGAAACATCGGAGTCCATTTCGTTATCCGGGGGGCAAAACGTGGTTAGTCCCTCGAGTACGTCGCTGGTTATTTTCTTTTCCGCAACCACCGACAGAGTTTCTTAAACCTTTTGCTGGTGGGGCAATTATAGGGCTAACTGTCGCGGCAGAAAGATTAGCCGGGCATATCACACTGGTAGAATTAGATGAACAAGTTGCTGCCGTTTGGGAAACGATTCTTGAGGGAGATGCCGATTGGTTAGCGGAAGAGATACTTTCTTTTAATTTAACTCCTGAAACTGCGGATGAAGTTTTATCAAGAATACCACAAACATTGAAAGAGAAAGCTTTTCAGACCATTCTTAGAAACCGCATCAACCATGGCGGTATCCTTGCCTCAGGAGCAGGACGCATTAAAACTGGAGAAAATGGTAAAGGGATACGGTCACGTTGGTATCCTGAGACAATAAGCAGTCGAATACAACAAATAACCGTCATGCGTGATCGAATAACTTTCATGCAGGGAGATGGGCTTCAAATTCTGCGTGATAATGCTCTCTGTAATACAACAGTTTACTTTATTGACCCTCCTTATACTGCCGCGGGTAAACGCGCGGGTACACGACTATATACGTACCATGAATTAGACCATGAGGAACTTTTTGCAATTGCAGATACACTGACAGGTGATTTTCTTATGACCTACGATAATTGCACAGAGGTACGACGGCTCGCAAAAGCTTACAACTTTGATACAGAAGTAATAGCTATGAAGAATACACACCATGCAAAAATGACAGAGCTACTTATTGGAAGAAACCTGGATTGGATTCGAGGACAATGTATTCCGCAGGTTAATATGACGCAATCAGGTAGACAAGGCAATTTATGAAACGTAGAATTCCCAAAAAAGGCATTGATGCGATTACCTTATACACTCGCACGTATTACTCCCTGTTGCGGACAACAGACGCGGTACAGATCCGCACATTGGAGGAAACGTATACGGCAATGCACTCTTCACTACATGCCAAAGCAAATAAACAAAAGCCCGATATGTCGGCCTTCATTTATGGAAGTTTGCGGTTGCCGCATTGCATTTTGAACACGCGGCTGGTAGTCTTAGGTCAAAGTGAAGAAGTCCTCCGGAATGGCGGATACCCTGAGGTAGAGAGTTGGCAACCTGTCGTGGCGCAGGCCCGGCGACGGCGTTTTTTCTTTGATGGACAAGATACGCTGGCGGCCTATATCGCCAGTATCTCTGATGTAGATGATATTGTGCCTACATTGACGGCGTTCCAGTTAGAATGGAATAAAATGCACGATTTGATCGGTTTGCAAGCCGATTTAGCACGACGGTTACAAGAACTCCTGGAAGGAACTGGACTTCTAGGAAAAAATCCGGTTTCTAAGGAAATTATGGCATTGCTGGAAGAAACCCGGCGTGTTTTGCGGCTTTCTCCAAGAGATTGGGAACGCTTAGAACAGGCATGGGGAGGGGATTTTTTCGCGTTACTCAATCGACTGGCGACATGCCGGAAACGGTTGGCTGTAAGTTTGCTGGCAGGATCGCATATCGCTTATCGGCGTGCGACGCAGGGCTGGTGGAATCAGGTAAATCAGCACGTGCCCTTTGATTTATCAGAGCGACCTACTTATTTTGTGTCCAGTAATACCCATAGCCTGGTCAATATGCTCACTGGCTTTGCCCAACGACACGAGGCTCGTTTAATGGCATACCTGGAATCCGAGGCCGATCCCGCACTATGCCACGAAGCACAGCGTATCCGTCAGCACGAAGTACCAAGCAACTGGTCAAACTTTCTGTATTATGTATTAAAAAAATACTTATCCACTGCCGAGGGGACTGACCTGCTACGGGAAAGAACTATTTATGAAACTGAAAATGGGATAACCCGTATTCCTAGCCAACATACCTTTGACTTGGAAGTACAGATCATCGACCTGGCAAAAATAAACTCAAACACCACTGCCGAATGGCCCGGCATAGACCCCCGGTTAAGTGACCTCCCTCTGGACGTTTTGTGCCACAGTAACGCGATTATCCTAAATATTGATTACCCGCTTGGTTTCGCGGCGTATCATTTACTCTCTCGCTTAGCCGTCAATGTGGGGGAGTTACGTGGCGCGTATATTCTTGGCAAAGCAGCAACCCTTAATGGCCGGGTCGGCGATGTGCTTATTCCAAACACAATTTATGATGAACATTCGCGCAACACCTATCTATTTAATAACGTTTTTACCGCTAAGGATGTAGTTCCTTATTTGATTTATGGTGATGTATTGGACAATCAACGGGCTATTAGTGTGCGCGGTACTTTTTTACAAAATCGTCAGTATATGGAAGGATTTTTAGATGCTGGATACACAGGCGTAGAAATGGAATCCGGCCCGTATCTATCCGCCTTTTATGAATTTGTCCGTCCACGACGCTATCCGACCAATGAGATCGTTAATTTATATAAAGTACCTTTTGAAGTTGGTATTTTGCATTATGCTTCAGATACGCCTATGAGTAAAGGTAAAAATTTAGGAGCGCAGAGTATGTCTTATTTTGGGATGGATCCCACGTATGCCAGCACAGTAGCTGTGTTACGACGGATTCTTACCCTGGAAACGGAACTTATTCTGAACAAACACCCTACTGACTAAGGAGGAATACCTCTATGAAAGGGAATTACGTTGGTCAAAAATTGCCCCGCATTGACGCCCACAGTAAAGTGACAGGAGAAGCATTATATCCCGGCGATTTTTCGTTAGCCGATATTGGCGATATGACTGGCGCGAGCGACGGAGATGTCACTGGTATGCTTACGATGAAGTTGTTATTCGCTGGACGGCCACACGCGCGTGTTTTGAGTATTGACACAACCGAAGCTGAGGCTGTGCCTGGTGTTGTGGCTATTTTCACAGCAAAGGATGTACCCGTGAATGAGTATGGCCTACAATATCCCGATCAGCCGGTGCTTTGTGGTCCATCTTTAAACAATGGGGGATGGCATAAACCGGGAACCGATGTAGTACGTTTTATCGGCGATCAAGTTGCTGCTATTGTAGCCGAGACCGAGGCTGCTGCGTTACAAGCACGCGATCTAATCCGGGTGGAATATGAGGATTTACCGGTGCTTACCGACCCCCGTGAGGCCCTTAGGCCAAATGCAGTTCACCTGCATCCTAAGTATCCTGAGCTGGATATTCACCCGGAATTGGTCTTCGAGGGTAATTTGGTCTCTCGCCACCGCATCCGGCGGGGAGATGTAGCAGCAGCGTTTGCTGTTGCTGATGTGGTTGTGGAGGCGGAATATGAGATTCCTGGCCAGGAGCATGTTTATCTTCAACCAGACGCAGGCGTGGCCTACATTGATAATATGGACCGGATCACAGTGATTGTAGGGACACAGTGGTCACATGAGGATCAGGCTGAGATTGCACACGCGCTGGACATTTCTAAAGACCAGGTGCGGGTTATTATTCCCGCGATCGGTGGCGCGTTTGGCGGGCGAGAGGATATGTCCGTGCAGATTATCCTGGCATTAGCGGCCTGGAAATTGCAACGCCCGGTTAAAATCGTATGGAGCCGTGAGGAAACAACCTTTGGACATCACAAGCGACATCGCGCCTTTGCGCGCGCGCGTTGGGCAGCGGCGGCAGATGGTGCATTGTTGGCGGCGGAAACCGAGGTCATCGCCGATGCCGGCGCTTATGTGTATACGACCAACAAAGTAATGGGTAACCTGGTACTTACGGTTAATGGCCCCTATAAAATTCCCAATATAAAAACTGATGTGTTAGCTGCATATACCAATAATATTCCCGGTGGTGCATTCCGAGGGTTTGGCGCGCCCCAGGGAAACTTTATCGCTGAGTCACAGATGAACAAATTGGCGGAAGCATTGGCAATGGATCCAGTTGCATTGCGGCTACGCAATCTTGTGCATGAGGCGGATCCCATGCCGTGGGGCAAGCCCCTGCCCGAAGATGCGCACGGGTTGGAAGACTGCCTTGTGGCTGCGGCACAAGCCGTGGGATGGCGTAAAACAGAGATCGGTTGGCAAGCCCCCTTTACCAAACCCCGAAAGGGTGATGCCATTTATCTCAAACGCGGTATAGGAATTGCATTAGGGATTAAAAATGTGGGCTTCTCTTTTGGCTATCAGGAGAATGCCTGGGCCGCAGTTGAATTATATGGCAAAGCTGAAATAGAAGAAGCGATAGTGTATGCAGCCAGTGCTGACGTTGGACAGGGAACCCGGACTGTTATTCGTCAGATGGCAGCGGAAGAATTGGAACTGCCAATTGAAAAAGTACACCTCGAAGCAGCAGATACGGCAATTACCGGTAGCGCCGGCTCATGTTCTGCCTCGCGGATGACGTTTATGATCGGCAATGCTGTCCGGGGAGCGGCCGGTGTCGCCCTGACAAGCTGGGGGGACGAAGAACGTCCGGCGCGGGGGGAATATACCTATCTGGCGCCAAAGACAACACAGATCAATGCTGAAACCGGCTATGGACATCCGAACTTTTCGTATGGGTACGTGGCAGTTGGGGCTGAGATCGCAGTAGATACACTGACAGGTGAATGTCACTTCCCAAAACTTGTCTGCGCTAATGATGTGGGCCAGGCGATCAATCCCCGGCTATTGGAAGGGCAGATTGAGGGAGGTGTAGTACAGGCATTGGGATGGACGATGACAGAACAACTTATCCAACAAGAGGGCCGGTTATTATCCAATAATCTAAGCACATATCTTATTCCCACGATCGAGGACATTCCTGACGAAGTCCAGGCGATCATTATTGAGAATGAAGAACCCAACGGGCCATGGGGAGCGCGCGGTATGGCCGAAATGCCCTTCATCCCGGTGGCTGCTGCAATTCACTCTGCATTGCGTAAAGCAACGGGAATATGGTATAACACATTCCCCTTCACGGCAGAGCGCATCTTGCGCAGCTTGAAAGAAAGATGATAAGAGTTAGGAGTAAAGAGTTAGTCAAGGCCCTAAACTTTTCACACCTGACTCTTAACTTCTTATGAACACTGCCTATTTCTCGTTTCCTGTTTCCCGCCTCGGTATCTTCGGCGGTTCCTTCGATCCTCCGCACTATGGACACCTGGCGTTGGCCGAGACGGCACGTGTGCAATTACAGCTCGATGGTGTGCTTTTTGTGCCGGCTGGCGCACCTCCTCATAAATCTTCGTATAAGATGACAGCGGGCAACCAGCGCGTAGCACTGGTGCAGGCTGCGATAGCCGATAATACAGCATTTGCTTTATCCTGCGTGGACGTAACTCGTCCTGGCCCACACTATACAGTGGACATGCTTGAGCTTTTGCGCGACCAATTTCTTGATGTAACAGCATGGTTTTTTCTTATGGGAGAAGACTCATTGCGCAATTTATCGAAGTGGCACGCGCCAGAACGTATCTTGGACCTGGTACAATTAGCCGTAATGCCACGTATGGGTACACGAGTAAATATAGACCAGGTTCAGAAACGTTTACCTCAACTGCGTGAACGATTGTATTGGTTGGACATGCCCCCGGTCAATCTTTCCGCTACCGATTTACGCCGGCGTGCCCAAATAGGATTACCGCTGAGGTATCTCGTGCCTCCGGGTGTGGAGACATACATCCGGGAGCATAAACTATACGCGTAGTCTATTGGTCGTTAAAAGCCAGGCGCATCACCCGAAAGCATTATGATTTCTGGCAGAAAACGCTTAAAAATTATTTCGCGCTTTCATTCCAACTAAAAACACAAAATAATACTTTTTAGAATTATGCGAAACGCTCAAAGCGATCTCGATCAGCTTTACAAATAGGGCACTTGAGTGGCGGCTGGGACCGCGCGCAAAGGTAGCCGCAAACCCTACAACGCCAGACAGGAATACCACTGCGGGTAAATCCCACAAGTTCCTCATCGTGTTCTTCAGTTTCTACGGGACCATCAGGAGGACGACGGTCAGGAATCGGTTCAAGTTCTTGTTCCCCATCACGCACTGCATCTGAGACATAAAGCGCACAATAGCAGGTACCATACTCTCCTAGATCTGGATCCCGATAATCACAAGGACAAATAATATCTAAGTCCTTGGCACGTACACCATCAGCCAGACGGCAAGGACAGGCCCAATAACCGTAGCGATCCTCGTTAATGAGTAACCCCTCCACCAACCCCAGCGTGAAGTCTTTGTCCGGGTTCAGATTGTATCCTCCGGCGATAGCTTCACGATGTAACCGCGCGTAAAGAGCCTCGACTTTTTGATTAAGTGTCTTTTGCATCCGCGGGATAGAATTTTCGCTCATAATCCCAATACATCCTTGATTTGAGTAGTTTTATAGCCGACGATACATTCCTTCCCGTCAACAACGATAGTAGGAAAAGAACTGCGTGGATTCCATTGCCGTACTTCCTCTTTGACAGTTTCGCGGTCTTCATCGGTCAGCAAATCTACGTAAATATACTCAAAGGCCACCTGTTCATCTTCCAAAAATTGCCGCGTTTTACGACACCAAATACAGGTAGAAAGCGCATAAAGTTTGACGTGATGCTCTTGATGAATACCGGGGATACTTCCTCTTGACTCTGCCATAACAACCTCCTTAAAGGGTAATTTTTTGAGCCGTGAATACGATGTGAAATTATTAGGAAAAGTTTAACATAAAACAACCGGGAAATCAAATTCCAGAACTGCGTCAACTGCGCCACTACAAGGCTTGACTTGCGATTAGGAAAAAACCGTTCATAATAGAGATAGAGAGGGGCAGCAGTTCAACTTCCCTCAACATTCGTAATTCGTAATTTGCAGCTTACCGCATTACGTTTTACGTCTTACGTACTCACAACCAATGTTATCCTTTGGATAATCCTGAAATGATTAGGGAGACGTGCATGCCTGATTTTGTTCACCTGCACACACATACGGAGTTTTCGCTGCTGGATGGATTGAGCAGTCCCAAACAATTGGCAAGTTACGCCGCGGAGTTGGGAATGTCTGCATTGGCGATCACCGATCACGGCGTGATGTTTGGCATAGTAGATTTCTATAAAGCCTGTAAAGATGCCGGCATCAAACCGATCATCGGCCTTGAAGCATATATGGCCCGTGAATCACGCTTCAACCGCAATAAGGAGGATAGCAAACCCTACCATATCGTCCTGTTAGCGCAGAATCAAGCCGGGTATCTGAATTTGCTGTCCTTGGCCAGTATTGCGCAGTTGGAGGGATTCTACTACAAGCCGCGTATTGACAAGGAGGTATTAGCACAGCATAGTGAAGGCGTGATCGTACTCAGCGCGTGCGTTCAAGGTGATATTCCCCAATTACTTTACCAGGGATTAGAAACCCAGGCCCGCGAGGCAGTGCGTTGGTACCAACACCACTTTCCGGACCGTTTCTACATTGAGCTGCAGACCCACGACATCCCCGAATATGATGCCACGTATGAAAAGCTAATCGCACTTGCCCGCGAGATGCAAGTACCCATGGTCGCCACTAACGATATCCACTATGCACGACGCGATCAGGCTGACGCGCACGACATCTTGCTCTGTATCGGCACGGGCAAAACAGTAAATGAATCTAACCGGATGCGGATGACCGATCCCTCATACTATATGCGCTCTCCAGAAGAGATGTGGAAATTGTACGGACACATCCCGGAAGCGTTAGAAAACACCGTCAAAATTGCGGAACAGTGCAATGTCGAGTTACAGTTCGCCCCCCCCTACCACTTACCCAAGTTCCCTGTACCCGAGGGCTGTGGCGATTCACAGCAATATCTCCACCATTTGTGTTATGAGGGGATGAAATGGCGCTATGGCAAAGACGCGGATAAACCGGAATATGTCGAGCGGCTGGAATATGAGCTGGACATCATCCACACGATGGGGTTCGATGATTATTTTCTTATCGTGTGGGATCTTGGCATTGCGGCGCAGGAACGTGATATCTGGTGGAACGTCCGTGGATCCGGTGCGGGCAGTGTGGTAGCCTACACCCTCAATATCACCAATGTAGACCCATTCAAGAACCGCTTGATGTTCGAGCGATTCCTGAATCCGGGCCGTATCTCTATGCCCGACATTGACCTGGACTATCCCGACGACCGGCGCGAGGAATTGATCGCCTATACCAAAGAACGCTACGGCGCGGATCACGTCTCTGCCATTATCACTTTCGGGACGCTGGGTGCACGCGCGGCAATCCGCGATGTGGGCCGCGCATTGGACATTCCTCTGGGTGAAGTAGATCGCGTAGCACGCCTGATCCCCAACCTGCCCGGCAAGCCTGTCTCCATTGCCCAAGCCATGGAGCAAGACCAGGAACTCAAGGATCTGTATAACAGTACTTCTTATATCAAAAAGCTATTGGATACGGCGCAGCAAGTCGAGGGGACCACGCGCCACGCCAGTACGCACGCTGCCGGCATCCTGATCTCCGACAAGCCATTAGTAGAATATTTGCCCCTGCACCGTCCCACCAAAGGAGATGTTGAAGACAGCCCAGTAGATCGGGTCTCCCAATGGCCGATGGAAATTGTGGATGCGCTGGGGATGCTCAAAGTAGACTTCCTGGGCCTGCGCACGCTCACTCATATGCGCAAGGCGTGCGAGTTAATCGAAAAGGAACACGGGCGCAAGCTCGACCTCGGTTCTATTCCGTATGAGCGCGTTCCAGATGATCCGGATGCAGATGACGACGTAATGGAACTCTACGATCTGCTGGCGACAGGAGAGACCACGGGGATCTTCCAGGTAGAAGGCGCGGGGATGCGGCGCGTGTTGCGCGACATGCGCCCCACACAATTCCAACACATCATCGCGGTATTAGCCCTCTACCGGCCCGGCCCATTGGAAAACATTCCCACCTATATCCGCCGGATGCACGGTGAAGAGGAAGTCGTTTATCACGATCCCCTCCTGGCTAACATTCTGGACGATACTTACGGCATCATCGTCTACCAGGAACAAATTATGCAGATTGCGGTAGCGATGGCGGGATATGAACCGGGTGAAGCGGATATGATCCGCAAAGCAGTGGCAAAAAAGAAAAAGAAACTGATGGAAATGCACCAGCAGATGTTCCGCGAGGGGGCGGTCAAGAAAGGTATCGCGGCAGAAGTCGCCGACCGAGTCTGGGCGGATATCGAGTTCTTCGCGCGCTATGGGTTCAATCGCGCGCACGCCACCGACTATGCCGTCATCACAGCGCAAACGGCTTACCTCAAAGCACACTATCCACTGGAATTTATGACGGCCCTGATGACGACAGAACGGCATAATATTGAGAAGCTCGGATTCCTGATCACCGACGCTCGCCGTACCGGACTAGAGGTATACGGCCCTAGCATCAACAAATCTGATGTAGACTTTACAATTGAGAACGCCCCAAGGGGGGAGGGCAAAAAGAAACGATTTATCCGCATCGGCTTGGGCGCGATCAAAAACGTCGGTGATGACGCGATGCGTCTGGTCGTAGAAGCCCGCAAACAGGGGGGGACCTTTAAATCATTGGATGACTTCGCCGACCGGGTAGACTTGCGCAAACTCAACCGCAAGGCGCTGGAATGTCTCATCCAGGCCGGGGCATTGGATGAATTTGGGGAACGACCCGCGCTGTTAGCAATTGTGGATATACTCATCAGCACCAGCAGCCACACCCACAGCGCGCGCGAATCAGGACAAATGATGCTATTTGGGGATCTCGGCAGTAGTGTGGCTGCCATCCAAATTCCGGTGTCTCCCCCCCCGATCTCCAACCGCAAATTGTTGGAATGGGAAAAAGAATTGCTCGGCACCTACCTCTCCGAACACCCGATGGATCGCCAAGAGAAAGAATTATTGGACAAAGGAATGGTTAGCACAACCATCGCGCAAGTAACAACGGAGACTCTGGGACAACAAATCTCACTGGTAGGGATGGTACAAAAGGTGCGCCGTATCACCACCAAAAAAGGGGATACAATGGCCTTTATCACGTTAGAAGGACCTGGCGGCACCCTGGAAGTTATTACGTTTCCACGTACCTTCGAACAATCCAAAGAAATTTTGACGCCCGATCGCGTGGTAGTGGTGAGTGGCAAGCTGGACAGTAACCCAGATCGTGAGGAACACCCATTGCTTGCCGATTGGATTAAGGAACCGCACCAACTTTTGGGGGCCAGCGATATGAGCGGCTACACTGGCTACGATGCAGGAGAGTGGGGAAATAGAGGAGCAGGGGAGCAGAAGGGCAAGGGAGCAACGTATGCACGAGAAATTGCGCCAGCATATAACTATACAGATGAACCACCACAGTCTGATGGGTTAGAGCAACCTACCGTGGCCATAATAGAACCGTCAGATGATGAAGAGTTAACGTACTATACAGACATAGCGCGCCATTCAGGAATGGCGCTACCTACCCCATCACAATCAAGTATAACGCCGGCAGTAGCCTCTGTAGCGATTGCAACAATGCCACCAATATCTATGACTACAACCGGGCTGGATAAAGACTATACGGCAAACAAAAACAACGTGATGGCCGAACCTGCTCCTGCTTATACATATTCCAGTGTTACCATGTCTGATAAACTCCCCCAATCCAACGGATTGGCTCAATCCAACGGATTGGCTCAATCCAACGGATTGGCTCAATCCAACGGATTGCCTCAATCCACGGTTCCCCTCACAAAAAAATCAGCCATCTCTTCACATCCACCCGTAGTACAACATGTTGCGGACGCTTCCGATCCAAATGAACCAACGGATCTACCCAGACGCTCGATCAATGTGGTGCCGTCGTTGAGTCCTCTCCCCCAATCTTTCTCCTACCAGGAGAGAGAAACAAGTTCAGAAGAAGAGCTTGCGCCCGCCCCAGAAGAGCCTCCTATGCCACCATCCACCCTCTATATCACCCTGCGCTGTTCTGGTAATAACTCACAAGATTTCAGAAAGCTCTCCCAACTCCATCACCTGCTCAAAAAATATCCCGGCAAAGATACTTTTGTCGTAGTGTTGGAAGGGGAAGGGCGCAAACGCGTGGAACTTTCCTTCCCAAATGACAAAACCCAATATACATCTACTTTGCGGGAACAACTGACAACCCTGGTAGGAACCAACAATTTCCGGGTGATCATGACCGGATGATCACAACGGGGTTATAATGACCTCTACAAATGGCGTGTCACAGAAGTGATACAGCGACCTTACCATTCACCCATTAACGGAGAAATATATTCTATGCCTAATGCACTTTCAGCCATATCTTTAATGCACCACGCACGCGCACTTGCCGAGGAAATTGGACCCCGGCCGGCGGGACACATTGAGGAGATGCGCGCGCGCCAGTATGTACGTGCCGTTCTGGCGGAATTAGGTTTCGCGGAGATCGAAACCCTTCCCTTCCGCACACCGGATACCTGGGGATATGCTCTAGGTATTCCCATCGCCCTGGCCCTCGCTACCAACGTAGGCCAGGCTTTCCCGTCTGCTCCACGAAGGCGCCGTCTTATCGGAGGCATGCTCGCGCTCGCGAGTGCCTACGCCCTCTGGGAAGCCATGCGTGTCAACAAGCAACCCCTTACCATCCTGGCTCCTCGACGCCCCAGCGCGACCCTGATTGCCCGCATTCCTGCTGGCGGGGAAACAACCCACACGGATGCATGTAACCGAGTGGTACTTCTCGCTCATTTGGATACCAACAAAGCCCGCCTGATGTTCCACCCCAAACTAAAAAAAATGATCCTGGGTGCGACAACTGCCGGCTGGGGAGCAATTGTGGGCAATGGTCTGCTACAGATCGCGGACGCCCTATGGCCGGGAAGTGTGCCTCCCGCCGGGCGCAAAGCCAGTATCGCAGCGTTGGTAACAGCCCTGGCTCTCACGCTTGGCGACGAGTACGGGAACTACGTTCCTGGCGCAAACGATAACGCTTCTGCCGTCGCCGTGGTATTAGGGCTGGCAGCACACTTACAAGCCTATCCCCTCAAACACACCGACGTCTGGCTCGCGTTTACCGGGGCCGAGGAATCAGGTTGCGTGGGCGCACATGCCCTGCTGGATACTTACGGCGATGAATTGCGCGACGCCTGGTTCTTGGATTTTGAAATGGTAGGAACCCAAGAAATCGCTTATGTCACCCGTCACAGTGGCTTCTCCTATCTCTCCGCCTACACCCCTGACGCTGAGTCCCTGGCATGGGTAAAGGCCGTTGCCCAAGCCCATCCAGAATATAACATTCACGGGCGCGCGATGGTCATCGGGGAAGAAGTTGGTGCGCTGCGCAGTCGTGGATATCGAGGCATCTGTTTGGCCGGCTACGGGCCGGATGGCTGGTTGGAAAACTGGCACCAATCGAGCGATGATATAGATCATCTCGTACCGGAAGGATTGGAAAAAACAGCCCACTTCGCCTGGGATTTGTTAAAAACACTGGATAATGAATCACGTACTTAACCGCTTATCAGCAATTATACAATAGTTTCATGTAGACATACAAAAATTCTAGGAATTTTGTAATTTTACAATTTTCAGAGGGGGAGTCATGCTCGTCACACAACAAATTGACACACAGGACAAACGCCAGGGCCGCCGTTTCCTGGACTTACCTTACCGGCTTTATAAAAACCATCCACAATGGGTTCCTCCACTGCGAATAGATGTAGCCCTGATGCTTAACCAGGCAAAACATCCTTTCTACGAACACTCAGAGGCCGACTTCTTCACGGTTGAGCGAGATGGACAGGTGATAGGGCGGATCGCAATGCTAGAAAATAAACCCTACAATGTCTATCATGCGGTCCGGCAAGCTCAATTCTACCTCTTTGAATGTGAGGATGACACAGAAGCCGCCGCCGCACTCTTCGCGCGCGCGTTCGAATGGGTCAGGGCGCGTGGGTTAACAGCTCTCGTTGGCCCAAAAGGGTTTGGGCCGCTGGATGGTTATGGGGTATTGGTGAAGGGCTTTGAACACCGGCAAATGATGACGATGATGAATTACCACTATCCCTATTACGCGCGCATGCTGGAAAGCCAGGGATTTGAAAAAGAGGTAGACTTTGTCTCCTGCTACCTCAATATCGATACTTTCAAATTGCCGGAACGCATCCATCGCATTGCAGAACGGGTAAAACAGCGCGGTTCATTGGAAGTGATGCCCTTCAAAAACAAGGCGCACATCAGACGTTGGGTGCGCCGCATTGGTCAGGCTTACAATCAGGCTTTTGTGAATAACTGGGAATATTATCCCCTGACCGAGAACGAAATCAATTTCGTCGTGCAAAACATCATCACGTTAGCCGATGCACGGTTAATTAAGGTGATCCTGCACAAAGATGAGATAGTCGGCTTTCTCTTTGCCTTCCCGGACGTATCAGCGGCGTTACAACGAACACAGGGTCGGCTCACGCCCTGGGCACTGGCCGATCTCTTACTGGATATGCGCCGGACCCGGTGGGTGGCGATCAACGGCGGCGGCATCCTCCCCGCCCATCAGGGGATCGGAGGGAACGCTTTACTCTATGCTGAAATGGAAAACACCCTTTGTAGCTCTCACTTTATTCACGCCGATCTTACCCAAATCGCAGAAACCGCCGTGCAAATGCGCCACGATCTGGAAACCATCGGTGGCAAGATGTACAAGAACCACCGCGTGTATATCAAACACAATTTATAAAAAACTCCGTGAAACGTGATACGTGATTTGTCACGTATCACGTTTCTTCCACTCCTACCTTACACGATTGTCGCGCCGCAATCAAACACCCCACACCCAGCAGCACAGACGACAACATATCCGGTATATCCACCATAAAAGTAGTATTAAAGTTAATAGTCATATTAACACCATATACGTTTATCGAACTTAACAACCAGTACCACGTGTCAGCATAAGCCATAAAAATCTGCGCAATGCTGATCAAATGCCAACATCCCCACGCGCGCTTAGGCTTAAAAGTTGCCAAAATCAAGAAGCCCCCTGTCGCCAATAAAATATCCAGCGCGGGGTAAAGCGCGTAGACCAGTGACGCTATCCCACTCACATTCTCAAACTCGGGTAAAAAGAAAGCCAAAAAGAAAACTAGAGGAACGATAACGCCCCCTCCAATCGCGACCAGTATCTTCTTCCAAGTCAATTTTGCCCGCGCGCGCACAAGATACATCACAAGCGCCGCTATCATTGGCGGATATCCTAATAACCAAAACCCATCTGCAATAGAGACATCGGGCACACCGGTTTCTAACATCATATCAAGATACGCCCATAGTATCTCCGCTATCATCCACAAAATCTGTCCAGTCCATATCCCCAACCAAATCGGCTTCTCAGTGATTGACGCTTTATACCAGGCTAATCCAGACGCGGCTACTGTGAAAGTAGCTACTAAAATTGCTGCAACAACACTGAGTAGATATTGATCTGTCTCCGATGGCATCGCAGAATACAAACCCATATATGTAAGAAAATACACGTTTGCGGCGATCAACGCCCATGCCATCCCTGAAAGTGGTTTGCGTTTCATACTATTCCTCCTAAAATACAACTCACGGGTATACAATATGTACACCTATATATTGTTTTTGACAAGCCAGATCAAAAAAAATCCCAGTCTTTAAAGTCACATCTACGTGGCCAAAGACTGGGATTCCTCAAGAAAGGGAACTTGTTTATAGGTTATGAAGCATTACGCAAGACAAGTGGAAGATAAATATCAAAGCCAGCACGGTTAATCTTGGTCACCACAGACTCACCAAACGCGCTGACTCCCTCAGCACATTGAACAGCATACGTATCATTGACCACCGAGTGACCGCCACCTACTCTAACCTGGAATTGAAAAATCTGGCTACTACCCGGGTCCAGCACCGAAAGCGTCCAACGCAATGTCCCATTCGAGATCTGTCCACCACCGGTCGCCGTATCGGCAATGTAAGTTACATTGCCGGGTAACGTATCCGTGATCACCAACCCGGTCGCCTGCTGTCCCATATTTGTGACCCGAAGTGTATACAACAAGGTCGCGCCGGCATTTACTGGATTGGGCGTAGCCGTCTTGGAGATCTTCAGCACCGGCAAATCCGTGATATAGGCTACCGCGTGTCTAACCACATCCTCAAGCAACTGAGGATGGCTAATTACCGCCGTGTTAGTCACGGCGCCCTGGTAGCCAGGGTCAACCTGCACGGTAGCGGTAATCAGGACTTCAGAGAATGCAGCGACATCGCCTGTCCACCTGATGCTGACAATATCGCTCACTATTGTTCCCGCACCGGCTATCGCATCCCTTTGATACGTAGCATCAGCCCACGGTAACGTATCATAGACCCGAACATCCTGCAAATCCAGCGGGCTTGAATTCACCACATGCAATGTGTACGTGAGTACATTATCCGGTCCGGGTAATGCAAGGACTGGCGTTACTTCCTTGTATGAGTCAATCAGCCCCACCTCCACTACTGTTGTTGTGACCGGCAGTCCAGAATTTGCAAAATAAACCTTATCCTCGGATTCATACCATAGCGCGTGGTAATTAGCATTGACAATCTGTGTACCGCTGACCAGATCATCATCTACCTGCACGGTAAACCACCGGGGTTCCACACTCGTATCCCCGGTACCCAAAGCCGGCAACGTCCAGGAGATAAACTCACCGACAAAAGGACCTGTCGTTAAACTAACAACCTGTCCGCCGTGGCTGATATGAAGAATCGTGGTACTCAGGGGCTTCACATCTAACAGGAAAGGAAAGGGAGGTTCGTCTGTAGCAAGCGCGGTGTTGACTACCTCGATAGTATACGTCATCTCCTGTCCCCGACCCATTAGCGCCGGCGCGGATTTACTGGGGACTAGGAAGGCCTTATGTGTCACCAACCCCTTAGTAGTACCGGTGACCGGCGTTGTCACGATCCCATTGCTATACCCGTCCGTAATAACCACAGTGACAGTATAAAGATTGCCCTCATCGCCACCGATCGTGCTAACACCACCTTCTGGAACCGTAAATGTAACGGATTCACGGTAAGCAATATCCCCTGTCCAAATATATGTCCTACAGGCGTCACCGCAATCTGGGCCGCTAACCAAACTACCCTTATTAGGGGGAATCACAATCACGCTCTTGGTATTGGGCACACTCATATTAGAAAAAACCAATGTGGCATAGACGTCAAGGCCATTACCCGGTCCTATATTGCGCACGACAAGCGTTGGTGTAACCGGTCCGGCAGAACCTCCCCCACCGGGTTTCTTAGCCACAGGATCCAGTGTCACTTTAGTCACAAAATTAGCACCATGCACCACATTCGTCAACACTTCACCGGGGCCACACACACCTTCACCACTGCACACATCAAAATCAGCATTGACCACAGGAATTGCCATCACGTCGCTGATATACACCGTATAGGTAAACTCTGCCACCTCGCCTGTGTCCAGGCTAGGCCACAACCAGGACACAACACCGTCAGATTCGGTGCCTCCACGCTGATACACCACACCTGTTGGCACGCGATCGGAGATCACAATGGTTGTCGCCAGAGAGCCACTGTTAAAGAGTTTGAGCGTATAGGTCATCTCTCGGTTGGAACCGGCAGGATCAGGCCAGATTGATTTGGTCAGGTGAAAGATAGGATCCACTATCGTTACCGTGTAAGGCTCACCAGAATGTACTCCATCAGCGCTGGCTACTTGATAAGCGTCATTCACAACCTTGGTCCCGCTAGGAACATCTCCAACATCCACACTAAATGTGAATATCGTGGATGCCCCCACTTCCAGATCAACATTCCGAGTCCACGTGACCCAATTGCCGGTAATCATGCCATCTTTCCCTACGGCACGCGCGGTAGTACTCAAAGGAATACGATCCATTACCGTGATCGGAAAATCAGGTCCTGTTGCCTGCCCCTGGTTTTGCACAACGAGTGTATAGTACAGGGGTTTGTTCGCGCCGGGCTTGGCAGGCGCGGACTCCTTTTCGATCACCAAAATCGGGCGATCAGAAACAACCGTCTCGGCAGTGAGCGTAACCAGGTCCATAATTTCCGGACAACTGATCACGGCCGTATTACGCACTGTGCCAGAGAATGTGGGAGCGACCTGGACACTAAATGTCAGCATCACCGCCGCGTCAAAACCAACTTCAACGCCTTGCCAGATAAGCGTATCACTCATTACGGTAGGAGTGGGCAACGTGCTGGCCCATACGTCTCCATTGTAGGTCGTATATGCCGGCATTACATCGGTTAATATCACATCGGTGGCCGTGTACCCCCCGGTATTGCGGACTTCGATCATGTAAGTAAGTTGTGTTCCTCCCACACCAGTCAGAGTAGGGGTGACAGTTTTCATAGATAATGTAAGTTTAGGATACCCTGCTGGAGGCACAACCGGATCGGCATAGGCCAACCCACTAAGAATCAGGAGCAAAAGCCCCGCTCCCAATCCCACAGACAACGACAAACGACTGAGATGCTTTATGGTTGGAAACACTTTACGTTTCATTAGATCCTTTCCCTCCTTAAAATATGAAGAACTGAATTACACACTTATCCCCGGCAAAAGCCATAAAAACCGAGAAACACACCTAAAAAAATTATATACGCAAATACAGACACTGTCCAGAAAATCAAACTAAACTCTAACAATCAGACATTTATAAACTACTAATGTACAACTGTACCGTTATATGACATCCACGAGGACACAATACCAATATAACTCACCTGAAAAACTGTAGAAACCAGGTTTTCATACGCCAACATACTATATGTAGTATCCGTAGATTCCAAAAACCATCTATTCGGTAAATTCATTTGCTAAAAACCTGTTTTTCAGGTAACCAGATTAAAAACTAAAAAGGCCGGTTTTTTCGGATATTCCATAAAAAACCGGCCTTCTACTACTTCCTACATTATTGTACTCTAATCTAACCCATAACTTCTGCAGTTGCCACTGGATGTGCCACAGATAATGTTTGCATTCCCCCTAATCCTATAACTACATAAGAAAGAATATAAGGGATAGTTTCCAGTATCATACTCAAACCATTCACACCATACACGTCCATCAAATTCAGCAACCAATATGCACTATCCGAATATACCCACAGCACCAGGGCAAATCCAATCATCGCCCACGGGCGTTGCTGTACATCACGTTTGCCCGTCAACCACAGTAACACCCCACCGACAGCCAGGAAACTATCCCATACGACATAGACAATATTTACAACATCACCCAATTGCACACCTAGCGCGAGATTAGCGCTTAGAGAAACCATAGTACCTACCAATACAAACATCGGAAGCACGGCTCCTAAACTGGCAATAGCTATCTTTTTCCAGGTCAATTGCGAACGAATAACACTAAACCGCTGTTGGAAAACCACACTCAGCGGCAAATACCCGACAAGCCACAACACATTCGCCAATACTTCCATAACCGCTGTATCCGAAAAAACCCACATTATTTCAGCTATAGTCCATGTTCCCACACTGAGGGCAACGCCCTGCCACAAAGTCCGATCTGCCGCGGGCGCGCGCAGCCACGCCATCACCACACTTATAGTAGCGAACAAACTGGCGGCTACGGGTGCCCAATATGCCAACAAACTCATAGCCTGTCCATTACCTGGTTGTGCCCAGTAGAATCCCACATAGAACAGTAAGTAAACGTATACAATCCCCATCATCCAAGCTATGTTTAATTTCATCTGGCCTTTCATCAGGAACCTCCTATCTTGTAATCAGCAATGCTTCCAAAAACCCAATCGCTGCACCCTTATTACTTCCACAATACAATCCCGTACAACATGGGGGTGCCACCGCAAATTCCGCCACTACCATTCAGACCGCCTCCGGGTTGAATCTCAGACTGCCCGATAACGGAACTCTTAAAATTTCCCACGAGTACGTGATCTTTAGAATTAGGATCATCAATCTCAACAGCGGCAAACCCGACAATATGGTATAAAAAGGCACTTCCCCCACCGCCTGCATTCGGCCAATGATCGCCGCCAAGGCTGCCATCCACCGGCTCCTCAGGTGCAGTGAAATTTTCTTTCATATAGTCGCTCATATAAATATTGTCAAAGATGGGAACATAGGCGATGGCTCCATTATAGGTCTCCACCACTTCCTGCATTGAACTCTGGCGCGCACCGGGACTCCCGTGAATAAAATCTCCATCCATATATCCCTCGGTCCCGGCAATAATAGGGAAGGGATAAGGGCAGCCATCCCCGGACCATCCTTGTACCCCATCATCTACCGATTTACTGGGATCACTGCCACAACCCCGGTTAGGAACGTTTTGCTCAAACGAACGGTTCAAAGGATCGGAGCCTACCCGGTGATCCAGGTTAAAGTTATAGTTTAGATTAAGCCAACCTCGGTTAGCGTTCGCTGCGTTAGGATCCCCGATGCACATAGTAGCAGCCCCATCCCGGCAAAAGCTCCCCCCCTCAGGCTTGTTATTTTCCATCATATAGAACGTCTCATCTTCATCTAGGGCATTAATCACTTCCAACGGTACCCCAATCGGCAATAACCCGCCACCACCGGGGAAATTCTTGATAGGGCCTGCCATTGCCATCGCAGACGCCGGGGTGACGAAATCCTGCCGTCCGAGGGCCTTCATAAACGTGGTCGCCTGGGTCAAGACTAACGATACTTCCACACCGGTCGCGCCATCAGGAATCCCCAGCCCAAAGCCCACCGACCCTAACCGTGTCTCATTAGCATCTACGTACCAGGCCGCAACGTGCCCATCAGGAGAGAAATGATCCACGCCATTCAAACGCGCCAAATCCACAACCGCAAGCGCAACTTGCCCGTCATTTGCGGCACTTCCACTTTCACATGCCATAATGAGTTCGGCCAGTTCACGCGCACCCGCGAGTGCAGCAGCATCTGCAGCATTCTGCGATTGTCGCCGCCCGCTGTACATCCGGCCTCCATCCACTGCCAGACCGGTAAACGCTAACAAAACGAGTATTCCAAACACCAACAAAATCATTGCCTGTCCACGTTCATTCTTCATATCAAACCTCCTGATCCTCAAATAATAATCATTAACGAGCGGTAATGATCGAGTGAGTTGCCTCGCCATGTAAAAGCATCACGTGATCGGGGAAGAAACCCTGCACAAAGGGGGTAAGAATAGCCATTTCGTATTCTACTCTCACTGTTACAGGAGCGCCCGCGGTCATCGTATCTGGATGTACTACCGCTACCGCCTCGGGTGTTAATTGCACCATACCTTGCGCCGCTTCTGAAGTGCGCAATTGAATTCCATCTATATCACTGGGCCGGAGTGCAGCATAAGTGGCCCCTTCATCGGCTGCATCTCGCAACGCGACCACAACGTAATAAGCCCGGCCAAAATCCGCCAATCCCAACAAGAGCATCAATACCAATGGAAACAACAACGCTGCCTCTACCAAACTCTGTCCCTTTGTCTGCTTCTGCAATAGTGTGTTTTTCATTTCAGACCTCCCTGATAATCAATAACTCCCCGTATTTTCCGAGGAATGGTTTTTAATTCCCTTTACTATTTCAGACGTAAAACAAACCAAAACCATACGGGCAATTTCGGGAATTTTTTACCAAAAATAAACTTTGTATTCCGAGAGGTGGTTCACACGCAGAGGATCTCCTTTTAAAATAGATTAACATGCCATTTTTCCCTAGAAAATGCCCATATTTACAATGAATAAATAACATAAATTAAATAAACACACAATAAACAAAGCAAAAACAACACTGTCTAAATCTCAACTAACTTAAAACAAACACATTCCCATTATCTAACAAGACAACAACTTACCATTTTATTACCAAACATATTAAAAAAGATAGCCGTTTAGTTTTATGAGCGATTATCGTTTTCTGTCACCTGCTCCAAACAGAAACGAGAGTTTAGATGTGTTTTTTCGTTGGCGGGCTACGCCCGCCAACGAAAAAACACATCTCTTCTGCGGCTTTAGCCGCTTTGCTGCCGTCAATAGCACCGTTTGCTCACAAAACTAAACGCATACAAAAAAAGAAACTCGGCTGTTGAGTCACCCCCACGTGACTCAACAGCCGAGTTTCCCCTATGACAGTTTCTTAAACTTATGGTGTGAGTGAAATCACGCTCCCTGAAAGCGCGTCAAGCAATATACCCGAGTATGCATCTTCATCCATTGCCGAAACCGACCAGACTAAGAGCTCCTGGCTTTGATATAATTGAAAGTTGACCAGCGCATTGGGGTATTGTTGTAAAAACGCATCCCCCCCCGCTGCGCGAAACGATAACCAGGCTACATCCACGCCATAAGGGGGAGGAAACACTGAAATCACTTCGGGCAAAGATGGAATTTCAACCGGCGGTACCCAGAATACTTTTTGTTCTGTCGCCACCCCCACCGAGGCCAATGACCGCGTATCCGGTGAATAGTAATAGAATGACCAGGACAATGCAGGGGTTTCTATCTGCAATCCATCAACTCCAGAGCGCCACGCAGCTTCTGCTCTAACCAAAATAGCATCAGCAGCCCATTGCGTAGCCCGATCTCCCGCGCGCTGCGCCCCCTCTGCAAGTGGGACATTAGACGCACCCGCACCCCGCCAGAGCGTACCCTGTGACTGCGATTCAGTGACACGCTCAGGAGAAGAAACTAATATATTTTGCGAAAGCAGAAGCGCGGTCGCCACGAGTAAACTCAGCAGCAAAATCGCACAGCCTAACAACAACATTCGCCATGCTTTGTGTTGCATCAGTGCGCACCCTTCATAACGACGGGTAAAAGCGCAAAATACATCTCTGGCATACCCGCGCGATAAAAAATGCCATTCGGCAGCGCCTGACTTATGATCAGGTCGTATTCAACCCACACTACATGGACCCTTCCCATAACGTCTATAGCTAACTGGGGAAAAATAGAGAGCAATTCAGAGCTTTCCGAAACATTGAGTACAGATTGCCAGGTCACTCCGGCATCTGGCGAACAACGCATCCACGTCTCTTCCTTTTCTCCCGTATAGAATCCATGCCAGGCAACGCAAAGCCGGTTCCCATATAGACCCATTGAGGATTCTGATACAGTTGGAAAGTTATCATTGACCAGCAAAGGGGAACCACTGATCCGGACAGCATCGGATAATTGCCCATTTACCAAGCGGCGGTAATTGATATACTGCGCATCTGGATCCGTCACCCCGGCACTGCCGATTATGGCCTCACTCCAAATCACATAAACATCATCGTTTGGGCCTACGGCTACATTAGGTCGCAACGCATATTGTTGATCGAGAGGAGAGATTTGATGGGGGGTGGCCCAACTCACATTTCCCGATTGCAGAAGGCCAGAAATATACCATACAGTATGCGTTATATAGCTATTTGCGGCTGCCACGTGTGTCTGTTTTTGTTCCCAAACAGTATGTATCGTCGAACCATCAGCACTGAGCGCGATTTTAGGGTACCAGACAATACCAACATCTCCGGCCGGAACAACTTGACTGTGGGTTATAACAATCTCTGGAGATAACCACGTTGATTGCTCAAGTGGGCGATAAACGTGATAAAGATCAGCCTTGGTCCAATTCTGACTTTGTGTAGCCGCGGGGAAAATGAGATGCATCCCTTTAGGTCCTACAGCTAACTCAGGGACGACATCCCCGAACGTATTACTCATCACAACCTGCGCGGGGGCAATACCCACATCCTGTTGCATAACCCTGCGTGCCAAAGTCCCCGGGACAGGTGCAACTCCCTCGGTCCAGGCGACAAACATCTGCGAATCGGAATATACGGCCGCCGGATTCCATGCCATCTCGCCGTCACCACCGCCCAACGTGAGGGGTGAGGACCAGTCGCCATCTCCTGCCTTCTGAGATAAAAGAAGACGCGTAGCATCTTCGCTGGCCCACACTACAGCCATCTCCCCGGCACCCAACGCTAATGCAGGCTGCTGCTCTGAACGAATCTCGGCCCCCCGTGGCAACGGAACGGCCGCACTTGCCCCCAGCCATTCCGCTGCCTCCACCACCATTACACCCGCCAAAGCCAAACTACATACAATGATTACCGCTCCCAGTCGTGATTTCACTGTCCTACCTCCACCAGAGCTAAATCTAC
>JAFGFI010000268.1 GCA_016931185.1 Anaerolineae bacterium | reverse complement strand
GCTAACCCGTGAACTCTTAATCAAGCGCATTACACTTTATAATATTATAACTGATGTATTATACACGATAGTAACAATTGGCTGTGCTTACTGGTTGCACAATGTCTGGGCATTGGTATGGGGGTATTTGGCCAGCAGTATCTTCAAACTTATCGGTTCATTTATCATTGCTCCCTACAAACCGAGATTTGATTTTGACTGGATAAAAATGAAAGGTCTCTGGTCATTTGGAAAATGGATATTGATAAGCGGTGTATTTCTAACACTGTTCAGGCATGGCGATGACCTTTTTGTCGGCAAGCTATTAGGAGTCACGGCTCTCGGTTATTATGCTATGGCCTACAAATTGGGAAATCTGATCACAACGGAACTGGTTGATGCAGTGCGTAAGGTGTTATTTCCGGCCTTCGCTGCGTTACAGAACGATCTCTTACGTTTGCGCAAATCCTTTTTAATTTCGTATCAAATGACAGTTGCTGTGGGGTTCCTCTTTTCGCTGGGTCTGGCTTTGCTGTCTCCTGAATTCATTCTGTTTGCTCTGGGGGAAAAGTGGACACCCATTATTCCAACGTTGCGCGTATTGGCTATATGGGGAGGATTTCAAATGTTGTCTACAACGATGGTTCCACTTTTCCGGGCTGTGGGGAAACCCGATTGGTGGGCAAAGGTTCAAATATTTAAGGTTATTATACTCGCAATCTTAATCTATCCTTTCAGTATTTACTGGAATATTATGGGAACATCTATCGCTGTTTTAATAGCCGCAATACTGGAAGTTCCTATTGGATTAAATTTTGCACAGCGTGTGTTGCATTGTGCCTGGCGTGATATTCTTATGCCGTTATGGATGCCGGGTATTAGTAGTATAATTGTAGGAGTTCTATATTTATTAACTTATCCGGTACTATCTCTGTCCCCATTAGCGCACTTGTTAGTATTTGGTAGTGGTATTGTTATATTCTACGGTCTTGTATTGATGATAATGGATACTCAAACAAAAGTAGGATATTGGAGCAACTTAAAAAAAATGTTAGTAAAGTGAGCCGGTTATGTCTTTCTCTAATCAACTTTATTTTTTAGCTACCTTCCCTGATCCCAAACAATTAGAAGCACCACATGGGGGGTATCGTCGTAATATGGAAATGTTGCGCTTACTCACGTACCACTATGATCCCACACTTGTTATTGCTGCAACAAGACCTTATCATTTGGAAACACCTCAAAAAATAACGCCAGTGGTGTTGGCACATACGAGAATGCCATTACGTTGGCTTAAGCTATTTAAGTATTTGTATACACAATGCTCAAAACATACGCCCCTTATTTGTTATAATCCTACATTGCATACCCTCCCGGCTTTATGGTTAAGTTGGCTTAGAAAAACTGTCATTGTAGATTATGTGGATATTCAAGGTACCGTTGTTGAAAGTGAAAATCCTTTGTTACGTCGTTTGAGTATGATAGTAGAACAACTATTTATTCGCACGTGCCGGCACTTTGTTACTAGCTCAACAGCAATTGCAGATCGCATCCACAAACTTAACCCCACGGCTAATGTTCATATATACCGTGGAACATTTCAGACGCCAGAAAACTTGCAAGATAATGCAACACACTTCAATCTTCCATCAGATGTAGTAAAAATTATGTACTTAGGGATGATGCAAGATTTTAGTGGTGTACGCGAATTACTCCATGCTTTCATCAACCTTTCTTCGCATAAAACACATCTTTACATCGTGGGACACGGTCCGATGAAGGAAGAATGTATTCATTTTGCTCAAAAATATGCACCCGACAGGATATTTTTTCCCGAATTAGATGACGAAGTATTGCACCCATTTATGTGTCAAATGGACATTCTTGTTATTCCTTACCTGGATGCGCCGCGCAATCACGTTAATTTTCCTAGCAAAATTATAGAGTATCTGTGGGCGGGCAAGGCTATCTTAGGGACAAAAGTCGGTGAAATTCAATATGTACTTCAAGATAAACAAACTGCCCTTTTGGTGCCGCCTGACGAAGTAGCACTTGCCACGGGAATGGAACAGTTGGTGAAGGATCCTATTTTACGTCAACAATTAGGAATAAATGCACGTATCGAATTTGATGAGAAATATAGCCCACAGGTTACTGCCCAAGCACTTAATACCTTTATTGCAAATACACACTCTTATTAAAAATGAACAAACAATTAATTAAAAGCTATCGCGATGGAATTCTCAATAAATTTCACAATATTAAATTCAGAGAAAGACAATTCGCGATCTTGGTTCTGTTATTGCTTTTTGGTTTATATACAGTAGCACTGACCAATAATCTTTTCCCCGGAGGTGACAATGCCCGTTATCTTATTTTAGCCAAGTCATTACTAACAGGTAGGGGGTATCGAAATATTGGGTCATTAACACCCACATATCATACGCTTGCGACTCCTGGGTTTCCGCTGCTTCTTGCTTTGATTATGCTCGTTTTTGGAAGTAATTTTGTCGTAATAAAAATCTTTATGTCTTTTTTAGCGTTATTAATGTTTTTAGTTGTTTATACTCTATTCAAGAGAAAATATGACAGGTCCTATGCGATGAAAATTGCAGTCATTTACGCAATAATGCCAGTTGTATTTATGTACACACGACGAATTTATTCTGACATTCCCTTTGTGTTAACTTCGTCCTTAGCATCAATCTACATCGAATATTATGGGAAACAGCAATCACACATTATTAAAAACTTGTCGTTGTCTGCTTTGCTATTAGTCATATCCTTCTATTTTCGTCCAGTAGCCCTAACACTATTATTAGCAACAATATTCTGGTTACTCACAAAAAAAATGTGGAAAAGAGCCTCTCTTTTATTGTTATTGGTAATTATATTTATCTTGCCGTGGTATTATTGGGTTAGCCGAGTTAATACGACATCAGTGGGACATTTTTCTGCATTTTTACCCGATGAAAGCATCTTGTATTTTATAAAAAGAAGCGTACTGAATTTTATGGAGTACTCCAGATTATTCACAGAAAACATTTTGTATTTTACAACTAAAGGATTTGAACATCTAGGATTTTCCGAATCATTTTCCCTGTTATCCAAAAGCACTATCATTCTGATGACTATTTTTATATTGATCGGGTTTTTGGATTGTTTAAGAAAAGGAATTGAAATTACGGAGGTGTATACAATTGTTTATACGGGTGTTTTACTTGCATATAGTTTTGTTATCGATCGTTTTATTATTCCAATTTTGCCTTTTATAATTCATTATTGTATACGTGGCGTAATTATCTTTGACAATAAGGCCATTCAAAGAGTCAAGTTATACAAAAGATTTCTGGTAAAAACCGAGTCGCTCTTTGTCATTTTTGTAATACTATCCAGTTTCACTCATATTGTGGCGCGTCTATATCAAGAACAACATTTTTCAACTTTTTTCCCTGCTTATTCTAATTATTACGATATTGCAAGATGGGCCAATAAGCACTTAAAATCTACTGCAGGGGTTATTACTGATTTTCCAGATTTTTTCTATATCTATGGGGGACAACGAGCCATTAAGTTCACCAAAGATAATTTGCATTATCTCAATAATCCCACTGTCGAGTTTATCGTCATGGACAATACACAAAAAGAAATCCTGTCGCAACAACTACAGAAAGAAGAAATATTTTTTTACCCTGCCCCCCTTTACTGCTCCGGTAGTACTTCAGTTTGTCTTTACAAAATACACCGATGAATCTGCGCAAAGGAATTATTATATGCAGGATCCTATCCCTTTAAAAAAATTGTCAGTCGTAATTCCAATTTATAACGAAGAACAATCCATTGAAGAGGTACTCCAACAGATATCCAATGTGAATCTACCGGGAATCTCCAAAGAAATCATTCTCTCTGATGATGCCTCTACAGACAATACGGCCCAAATTCTTCAACGCTATATTCAGAATACCACAGAGATTATCAAAGTTCATACTTCTCCAGTGAATTTGGGAAAAGGAGCGGCTGTACGTTTAGGTATAGCTTATGCAACTGGTGATATTATTATCATTCAAGATGCCGATTTAGAATTAAATCCGCAAGAATATGCACAAGTTATTCAACCTATTCTTTCTGGAAAAACTGATGTGGCTTATGGATCGCGTTTTCTGAATGAGTCAAATTTAATTCCTAAACGCACGCGCTTAGCAAATTGGTTTTTGACTATTTTAACTAATGTTCTATTTGGAGCACAATTAACAGATATGGAAACAGCCTATAAAGCATTCCGACGTGAGGTCTTTTCAAATATAAAACTACGGTGTGTGCGTTTTGACTTTGAACCAGAAATCACAGCAAAATTTTTACAAGCAGGATACAAAATCTATGAGGTACCTATTAGTTATCGACCTCGAACAACAGAAGAAGGCAAGAAAATTTCGTGGATAGATGGTATTGAGGCCATTTATACGTTACTTCGCTGTAGATTTTTCGACAAAACATAATTCTGTTATGAATCTTTTATCCTCACCAACTATGTATAACTATCCCATAAGTGTTATCAACTTGTTGAATGAACTCAATGACAACTTACAGACCATACTCCCATTTTCCGCCCTTTTTCTCCTTGGTTCTGCTGCTCGTAACGAGTTGAGTTATATTTATAATGTTGATGGTTTATTAGAACTTTTCAGTGATCTAGAATTCCTTGCTGTAACACCTACCCGACCTACACTTAAACAACAACAAGAACTTCAAAACTTTATTGCAAGTCGAGAACGGCAATTTGCCAACCCCAATCCCCTCTTCCACATTGACCTCATCGCCCGCGAGCGTACTCGCCTTCGTAGTTTTCCCCCCATCATCTTCACCTACGAGATGTGTCAGAATGCCCGATTCCTCTATGGAGAAGACCTCCACACCGAGTTTCCCGAAGTCACGCTCGCCAACCTCAATTTGCGCAACACACGTGAAATTCTCTACAAGCGTCTTTGGGCTATGTTATTATATTTACCCAAACGGTTTATTTTGCAGCAAATGAGCAAAACCGAAGCACGAGTAGCCGGATACGTACTATGCCGGAATGCCCTGGATTTAACCACTGTGTTATTACCACATATGGGTGTACTTTTACCTTCTTATCAGAAACGGGTCATATATTTACAGACTCATTTTTCTACACTCCCTTCGCTACAACAACTTGGCACAGATTTTCCTGAATTTTTGCAGACTTGCCTTAAGCGACGTATAGATTTGGATTTTAGTGGTATGGATTTGTACGCGTATTACGCGCGCGTCATAGCTTATCTGGAAAAAAGCTTCCACGTTTTACAATCAGAACTGGTTGATTTGAATACACTGCCATCCTATAGCCCAACGTTATACAATGAATGGCCCATTTCCCGTGGGGAATGGTATAATCTAGCGCGGTTAACCTTGCAATGGACTCGCAAACGAGGACCCCATCAAGCATTAAACTGGTTGCGATTGCCTAAAAAGGGATGGCTAACCGTAGGGTTATTTGCCATGCACAATGCGCTCTTAAGTTGGCTTTTTGAGGACGTGTATACAGCAGAACAATATTTAACTCAAGCTACAGATACTTTGCGCAGTTTGCACTTCACATCAATAGCTACGCCTTCAACAAGTTTTATTGATCGTTGGCTGATTATACGCACTGCCTGGGGGGAGTTCTGGCGAGAGTATATCCGCTTGGGTGCGGTTTCATACATACAACGTTTTAAATATATTATGGAGTGGACACATGAGTAATGTACTCATTATTTTCGTAGATAGTTTTCCTTATCAACTATTGTCATGTGTGACACACTTGAATTCTGCCACAGAAAAATGGCCTATTATCCCTGGGTTTGGTTACAGTGTCAATATCCACGCAGAAATGTTTGGCGGATTACTCCCCGACGATGTGGGGTATTTTGGTGAATGGCAGTATAACCCACTAGCTTCTCCAGGATGGCGGATCCGCAAAATTCTCCCTCTGCTCGATGCGCTTTGTCGCCCTTATGTGATGAACCGGGGATTACAGTATCTTCTAACGCGTAATTATCAACCTGGGCACATCATGCCTAATATCCGGCTGCGCGATTTAGACAAATTTGCTATGGCAGGGAAGCACATCTTAGAAAGCCCAAAGACCTATCCTCATCCGACACTGTTTAGTGAATTTTCTCACCTAAATGTAATTCCTATTCCACAACTTCCTAAAGGAACTCGAGATGAACAACTTTATCATACGGGATTGGATGCTATCGCGCAACACCATCAACTCCTCATCCCATTCCCTGATTTGGATGGATTTGGACATACCTACGGAACGGATGCCCTTCCCTATCAAGAACATCTCTCCCATTTGGATACCTGGATAATGCACTTGATCGAACAATTTCAAAGTCACTATCCACAACACCATATCTTTATTATCTCCGATCATGGCATGGTTAACGTCACACAAGGTATTTACCTTGATATCGAAGAAATCGTTGGAAAAGCAGGGAATCATAGTTATGTCTATTTTAGTGATGCTAACTTGTTACGTGTATGGGTACGAGACGAAAGGATACGCACATCACTATATGAATATTTATTGCAGCTTGAGTATGGGCAATTGGTATCTCCAGATGAACGACAAGAATATGGTCTGACATCGAAACATTTTGGGGACTTTATTTTTGTCTTGCACGAAGGTCTTGCTTTCGAGCCAAGCACTTTCGCCCATCACAAACCCACTGGTATGCATGGGTACCATCCATTAGATCCAGGTCAACAAGCTATTGCCATACACTATGGCCCACAATGGCAACACGAACCGCCGCAACGTATGCGTGATGTGTATGTAATGATGCGACAAGCATTAAACGAACAATGGTAGACCCCAGTACATTGCTCTTTGCCGATCATGCTACAGGCTTAGGTGGTGCAGAACATAGTTTACTTATGTTGCTCAAACACCTGAACAGACAGAAGTATACTCCGCACTTAATATGCCCGCCAGGGGCTTTATCTGAGGCCGCACAGGCACTTAACATCCCCACACATCATCATCCCTTTCCAGCGCTTCGCCGCTCACCGCGGGCACTATTAGATTGGCAATGCGGAATACGACAGCTCTCTCACATAGCAAAGCAAATTCAAGCAACGGCTATCATATCCAACACAATACGTAGCTCATTTTATGCTAGCTTGGCTGCACGGTTAACACAGTGTCCTTTTATTTGGTATATGCGCGATTTTTGGCTGAGCGAGATGCAACCACGTTACCTAATTACAGATCGCATTTTTAAATACCTACTGTACACAATTGCCACGTGTGTCATAACAAATTCACGGGCTACCGCTAATCACTTACCTTCAAAATCAAAAACCAGTGTCATTCACAATGGAATTGAACTGAGTCACTTTTCCCCTATGTTAGATGGACATGATTTTCGTAAGACCTATCATATACCCGACAATGTTCCTTTAATTGGTACCGTAGGTCGTTTGCGTCCCTGGAAAGGTCAGGATCGCTTTTTACAGGTTGTAGCGCAGATAAAAAAGGACCTTCCCACAATACATAGTGTTATAGTCGGCGGCAATCCTTTTGGGACAACGGATACTTATTACCTATCTCTTCAAGAACTTTCCAAGAGGCTTGGTATACGCGACCAGGTTGTTTTTACAGGCCAGCTCAAAGATCCCCAATTTGCATTAGCCGCTATGGATATTTTTGTTCATCCTGGCGATCCTGAACCGTTTGGGCTAGTTAATGTAGAAGCAATGGCTATGGCTAACCCTGTTGTCGCCTTTGCCCATGGCGCACTCCCGGAAATTGTCGTCGCAGGAGAAACGGGTTATCTTATATCTCCCGGAGACAAAGTCGCAATGGCTGCCGCAATTGTCGAGTTATGGCAAAATCCAGAACGTCGTTTAATGATGGGACAGGCCGGACGTAACCGCGCCGAAGCACAATTCTCTGTACAGCGTACTGTGCATGAGTTGGAAATCGTGCTGGACAGAATGATTAAGTGAGGCACAGAGAGAAAAGCTGTAATATACATCCCTCTACAACGGAGCTTATATTATGATCAATGACCATCTCTTAAAAATGTTTGATCGACTTAATGAATTCGGGGTTACGCAATTCAAGAGTCACATATCGTCTTCGCAGTATCTCTTGGCTTATCAACTGGTAATGGATTATGCCAAGCCTGCTGGTTCCGTTTTAGATTGGGGAACAGGAAAGGGGCATTTTTCTCTTTTTCTTCTTGAGCAGGGATTCCAGGTTTCAGGCTTTACATTAAGAAATCCAAGTTCACTTTCTGAATATTTAGCAATAGAATACCGGGATCACTATCAACTCATTATTGACCCTGAATCGGTGAAAATGCTTCCCTTTAATGACAAAACATTCGATCTGGTTACATCTATCGGCGTTTTGGAACATGTTAGAGAAACAGGAGGAGACGAAATCGATTCGTTGCTGGAAATTAAACGTATTTTGAAACCCGGAGGAATATTTATTTGCTATCATTTCCCTAACAAGTACTCCTGGATTGAGGCTATCATAAAGTATATTAAGAATAAGTATAACCACCCCTATAAATATTCAAGAAAGGATATTTATGAAATGCTAAAGCAAACTGGATGGGAACTTATCGACACCAAAAGGTATGGTATATTACCCCGGTTAATATTTAGGACTATTCCCAATCGTTTATGCCTAACAAACACATTCAATACCATAGATATATTTTTCTCGAAACTATTTCCTATCATTTGTCAGAATCATTATTTTGTCGCACGAAAACCGCAGTAATAAAATTAACCTCAGTAGATCAAAATTTAGGTTCATAATAACAATTTTAGCCGTCCAGAGACCGCTGAAACAATTATTACAAACACAAATTTATGATCTACCGAATCTAAAGCACTGATGATGAAAGAGGGGTTAGACCATAACACCTACTTCGTTAGGAAACCGTCACTTTTGCGTCAAGCAATCCCCACGGGTCTGTGCTATCCTAAAACTGTATGAAACAAAAACTTTATCGAGTTTTGGCCTATAGATACGCTCTCCCCTACGGCCAGTTCCCTGACTACTTCCCCTAAATTGCAGATTGTCTTTGTATATCTGCTCACACGTGATCTGTCTCTAGCTATCCGATCATTTTACAAAATTCCTGTGCAGATTTCGCGATGTGCAGATCTGGTGATGTTCGTTCACAGATTCTAACAAATAGGAGGACAAATAAAGTGAACAGTCATACCATTAACTGGACGGACTTAGCAACCGATACCGTTCACAGAGTTGTCAAGCAGGAATCTCATGCCGAGATTTTAGCCGATCTTTATTACGGCATTGAAGCCGAACTAGAAGAAGGAGACCTCGATTTGCCTCCCAAGGATATAGAACGCCTGGCTCAAGGTCTCTTTGATTGTGTCTTAATGATGTACGGCACACTTAACATCGCTAACCTTAACAAGCTATTGGTACTCGCCGTACCTCCGGGGAGAAACCCGATCTGGACATTGGTGTGCCAATGTTGGATGAAAAACGTGCTTACGCGCGTTGAAGCAGAAAATCGCCCCGTGCCTACTCCGAAGGTAAAAAGCCATTTTGTGTTCTTTGCCGCCGTTGCACCCACGATGTAAAAATAAAACGTAAAACGTAAGAAATTACGTTTTACGTTTTATACAAAATCTCTGAAGTTATAAATCTCCCCCTCGCGTCGCCAGGTTTTACCACAACCACAGGCAAACGCTACTTGTGGGGGATTACCCAAGAGAGAGCCACAAGCCGGACAACGAAAGAATGTCCCTTCCTGGGCTGGCATTTTCCCCGCGCCCGCGCGGGCGCGGGTGAAAACACTGGGACTGAGCTGCCACAACGGGCCAGTATGTTGGGCCAAAGCATCCAGGGACACCAACACATTGGTGGGAATCCATTGCTTTAGCTGCTCAATACGAAAGTGAGAAACGGTGCGCACTGCTTCCCGGCGCAATCCAACACCCTCCAGTTGCGACCAAATCCACTTCGGATGAAAGTCAAAATTTAACTCTGCAAATTCTACCGGTTCCTGTTCAAATGGCGACCAGGTTTGTTTTCCCAGAGCATAACGCGCTATCGCTTTGAGATTTTGCTTGTTGGCAAATTCCAGCACTAAAGCTCCGTGGGGACCTAAAATCTCTGCGATACCGCCCAAAACGGCGGGCGCGTCCATAGCATGATGCAACGTGCGGATCATCGTCACCGTATCAAACAGCCCTGGCGCAAATGGCGGATGGTAGAAATCTGCCTGCACGAAGACGTAACGCGGCTTTCCTCCTGGGCCAGACGTTCCCAACCGTGCCACGGCCTGCTCCAATTGGGTGCGCGCATAGTCAAAAATCACAACCGTGTCATAACCGGCATAGAGATCGGCCAGCCGGCCAAACCCCGCACCAATTTCCACCAGGCATCCTCCCCGGGGAGGAAGTAACGCACGCAGTGCGACCCGTTCTGCGCCATCCTCATAGTCGCGGGATTCCGTCCAGAACTCAGTGCTATACTTTGAGCCTTCGTAATTGCAAACCGGACGTCGACTCATCAGGGTGCCAGCGCATCGCCTATTGAATCAGGAAGTGTCTGTAAGAACCCGGTGATAGGGCGGAAGACGTTGCGCAACTTCTCAATTGCAGGCGCCATTCCGGCTTCTGCCAATGGGATAGAGACCGGCACCTCCATAACCACAGGCACAGTCGTACTCACCGGGACCGTCATACTCAACGCCACCGGCAGTGCCATCCCATTAGGCAAGTTGAGGCTGACCGTACCATTGATCGCACCGCCACCACCTGGTAAGAAAAAGGTAGCATTGGCATTTAATGGTACAGCATCAATCAGAACCACATTCGTCCTTTGATCAAGCGGTAAATCGAAAACTACCGGCATTGTATCCTGAATATACACGATACTCTGAATATTAGTTTCCCCCAGAGAGGCAAATGCCGCATCCAGATCTGTTAATATCGGTTCTGCGATCTCGGATTTGGCCCTAAATAGAGGAACAGGAGAGAGCAATAGCACTAGAACCAAGATGATATTGACGATGAAGGAGAAGATGATTGCAAAGTTTTTAAACGCTTCCCAAAAATTATACGAACTTTTTACTTCAGGTTTGGTTTGATCGGCCATATAAACCTCCTTGCAGAACTAGACTAAAGAAACTTACGCATAATTCGGTTAATAATTGACATCATACCACAAGTGTTGTTTTTGGGGAAGTATACATTCTTTTCCCGGTTTGCGCTCAATGGATAAAGTGATATGCTCCTTCGAAAATAGAGGAATAGTGAACGTGGGGATGCTGAAAAGACCATTAATTTTACTGACTAATGATGATGGTATAGAATCCGATGGCTTATGGGCTGCCGTAGACGCGCTATTGCCGTTGGGTGAAGTGATGGTAGTTGCCCCTGACCGCCAATGGTCGGGGGCGGGACGTTCGATGCCACACACGGTGACAGGTGACGTGAAGGAAATGTATCGCGAGGTCAACGGCTATGTTGTACCAGCGTATGCACTAGATGCCTCCCCCGCGCTCTGCATTGTTCACGCGATGATTGAGTTTGTCGCGCGTCCCCCCGCGTTGGCAGTCGCTGGCATCAACTTCGGCGAGAACATCAGCACCGAGGTCACCATCTCCGGTACTGTGGGCGCGGCATTGGAAGCTGCCGCTCATGGCATTCCTGCTCTTGCTATCTCCTTAGAAATGCCCATCTCCGATCACCTCACCGGGGGGCAAGAAAAAGACTACACCGTTGCCCAGGTCTTCACCCGACATTTTGCGCGCTGGTTGTTGACCCATCACAGACCTTACGACGTAGATGCGCTCAATGTCAATGTTCCTGCGGCTGCTACCTCGCGTACGCCCTGGCAACTCACGCATCTCTGCCGCAACCGTTATTTTACTCCAACCCCCCCTAATCGGGCCGGCGGCGATGGACGCCCCGGTTATATAGTTAATGGAGATCCTACTTTAGCGGAATATGGCTCCGACGTATGGGCATTGCATGCGGCGCGCGTAGTTTCGGTTACACCTATTTCTCAAGATATTACATCCCGCGTCGCCTTCGGCGTTATAGAAGAGCAATTGCGGAGGAAGGAGTAGGCAAGCAAGGGGGGCAGAGGAGCATAACAAGATGACAAGGTCATGAGAAGCAAGAAAGTAGGGAGGACAACAATTCTATTCATGAGGTGCAATTTTGAACAAAACTTTACATATTGATTTGGAACCTGTAGGACGCCGGGCCGATGTGGCTCCCGGCACTACTGTATTAGAAGCAACACAATCCGCCGGTATTGCGTTGGTAGCAGTGTGCGGCGGTGTGGGTGTTTGTGGTAAGTGCCGCGTGCGCCTGATGGCAGGGGAGCTTTCCCCTCTTACCGAAGCAGAAGCGGACGTTCTCGGCGATGCGGCAGTGCGAGACGGTCTGCGTCTTGCCTGTATGGCCCGCGCGCTGACCGATGTCAAGATCTATGTACCGCCGGAATCTCTAACCACGACACAGCGGTTGCAAGTAGAAGGACAAGAGACCGAAATAGCATTAGACCCTATCGTGATACCGGTAGATGTAACCTTAACTACGCCTACCCTGGATGACTTGCGCGCCGATACGGTGCGCCTGGCTGACGCACTGGCAGAACAGAATATTCCACGTCCTTACTTCGACCAACCGGTACTTTCCGATCTATCCGACCATTTGCGCACTCATAATTGGTCCGTCCGGCTCGCGTTGCGGCGTGAAGATCACGGCTTCAGACAAGGCGTAGATGAGGTTGCAGGGGTTCTGCCGCCTGGCGATGCACTGCTCGGCATGGCTGTGGATATTGGCACAACAAAAATGGCCGTTTACCTGGTCGATCTCAATACCGGCCACACGCTGGCAAAGGCGGGCATCCCCAATCCCCAGGTCGCCTACGGCGAAGATGTGGTCAGCCGCATTGCCTATGCTAACGAGCACACTGACGGGCGTCAAGTTTTGCAATTCCGTTTAATCGAGAGTTTAAACACTACGCTGGACACGCTATGTCAACAGGCCGGGGTGGTTCATGATCAGGTAGTCGAAGCCGTGGTCGTCGGCAATACTGCGATGCACCATCTCTTCGCCGGATTGCCCGTGCGACAATTGGGAGCAGCCCCCTACCTGGCTTCTGCCAGCGAGCCATTGGATATATGCGCCTGTCACCTGGGATTAAAATTGGCATCGGGCGCAAAAGTTTATATGCCCCCCAACATTGCTGGCTACGTGGGTGCAGATCACGTCTCGATGTTACTGGCGACGGGAGTCTGGACGTTGGATAAACCCACAGTCGCGTTGGATATCGGCACGAATACCGAGATGAGCCTCGTCACAAAGCAGGGGTTGTTGAGTTGCTCCTGTGCATCTGGCCCGGCCTTTGAGGGCGCGCACATCCACGACGGGATGCGCGCTGCGCCGGGCGCCATTGAGCGTGTGCAAATCCGCGCAGGGCAAATACAATATCAGACGGTGGAAAATCAACCACCGGTGGGTATCTGCGGGTCGGGCATCCTGGACGCAGTAGCTGAATTGTATAAAGCGGAGTTATTGGATAGTTCCGGCAAGTTGTTACTGAATCATCCCAATATCCACAAAAATGGTGCGCAACGTGAGTTCCTGCTCGTCCCTGCTGCCGAAACCGGCCACGGGCGCGACATTCTCGTCACGCGCAAGGATGTCAATGAAATCCAATTGGCAAAGGGCGCCATTCGCGCCGGGATCGAGGTCCTGCTCCACGAAGCAGGACTGACTCACCGGGACCTGGATGGCATCATCGTTGCCGGAGCTTTTGGGACTTACATTGACGTAGAAAACGCCGTCCGCGTTGGGATGTTCCCACCCTTGCCCGTCCATCGCTTCCAGCAAGTCGGCAACGCTGCCGGCATTGGCGCCAAGCAGATGCTGCTCTCTATGGCCCGGCGCGAGCTAACGCAAGAAATCGCGCGGCGGATGAACTACATCGAACTTACAGCAAATCCTTACTTCACAGATCTCTTTATGCAGGCGTTGATGTTTGCGCAAAGTTAGAAGATCATGGGCCGCAAAAGGAAATACTTATGACATTCTCCTGGGACTTTCCCTACACATCACAACGGATGCCCGTGTTGGCACAGAATATGGTAGCTACGTCACAGCCGTTAGCGGCACAGGCCGGGTTAGATGCACTGCGTAGGGGTGGGAACGCGGTGGATGCCGCATTGGCGACGGCGATTACGCTTACCGTTGTCGAACCGACAAGTAATGGTCTCGGCAGCGATGCTTTTTGTATCCTATGGGATAGCAACAGCCAATGCTTGTATGGTCTTAATGCCTCCGGACGATCGCCGCAAGCGCTCGCGCCGGAGCTATTCGCGGGAAGGGATCGGATGCCCACGTTGGGGTGGGGGCCGGTGACAGTTCCCGGCGCGGTCAGCGCGTGGGTGGCCCTCTCTGAGCGGTTCGGCAAGTTGCCGTTCGACGATCTGTTTGATGCGGCTATCCACTATGCGCGCGACGGCTTCCTGGTTTCTCCGATCACGGCGGCAGGATGGGCCAGGGCCGTCAATCATTATCAAGCATTTCCTTCTTTTGTTGCTACCTTCGCGCCACGGGGGCGCGCGCCGCAGACTGGGGAACGATTCCGCTGTCCAGATCAGGCACAAACGTTAGAGACTATCGCCGCCACCCAAGGGGAAGCGTTCTATCGCGGCGATCTCGCCGCCCGCATTGTCGCGCACGCTGCTGATACCGGGGGTTGGATAACGACTGAGGATTTAGCAACACACCAACCGGAATGGGTTACACCCATCTCGCAGGAATATTGTGGGGTCTATTTACACGAGATCCCCCCCAACGGGCAGGGACTTGCGGCCCTCATCGCATTGGGAATACTGCGCTATTTGAATTTGGCGCAGTATCCGGTGGACTCCGCCGATAGCATCCATCTACAAGTAGAAGCAATGAAGATTGCATTTGCAGAGGCTCATCGCCACATTGCCGACCCGGCCTGGATGGAAGTCCCGCCGGGAGCCTTGCTTAATGAGGATTTTCTGGCGGAACGCGCGCGGAGTATCAAGATGGACCGGGCACAATTCCCCAAATCAGAACTGCCCGCCGACCACGGCACGGTATATCTCACCACTGCTGACGCCGGCGGGATGATGGTATCTTTCATCCAATCCAACTATATGGGCTTTGGTTCCGGCATCGTCATTCCAGGTACAGGCATCAGCCTGCAAAATCGCGGCGCGGGTTTCCGGCTGGAAGCAGGCCATCCCAACTGTGTCGCGGGTAGCAAACGTCCCTATCACACCATTATTCCCGGCTTTGTCACCCAAAACGGATACCCATTGATGAGTTTTGGTGTGATGGGTGGGCATATGCAACCGCAGGGCCACGTGCAAATGATGGTGCGAATCTTCGATTACGGCCAAAACCCCCAAACGGCCTCGGATGCCCCCCGTTGGTATGTGGAGGAGAACTTAACCAATCTCTCGTTAGAGCCGGGCTTTGCGCCGCCAGATATCTGCATCCGCGTGGTAGACGAGTTGCGACAGCGTGGCCACAATGTGACGCCCAACCTGCCGCCAGGTCGCTTTGGTGGAGCACAATTGATTTATCGCCTGGATGACGGTTATTGCGCCGGAACCGACTGGCGCAAGGATGGGCAAGCTGTAGGATATTAAGTTAAGAACTTTCCTATTGAGTAGAAAAAACGGCTTTTGAGTAATCATAGAAAACGGAGGAAAGAAAGTATGTGTCTTGCAATACCAACACAAATTATCGCGTTGCATGAAGATCAACAAGCAACAGTAGTGTTAGGAGGCGTAGAACGCCAGATCAGCCTGGTAATGACACCGGAAGCTCAAATCGGGGATTATGTACTGATTCACACCGGATATGCCATCACTGTGATGGACCCGGAGGAGGCACAAGCGTCCCTGGAAGCATTCGCTGAACTGGCGCAGATTCAAGAGGAGATGGAAACCCACGGGCTTGAAACACCCTGGTGTTTCCAAACACCCAATGCGGTTTATTGACGAGTTTCGCGACCCAACCCTGGCGCGCCGGTTGATCACCCAGATCCGTGAGACAGCATCACAGCGCGATCCTGCACAGCCCATAAGACTGATGGAGTTCT
>JAFGFI010000267.1 GCA_016931185.1 Anaerolineae bacterium | reverse complement strand
GAATCGCCGGTTCCACGGCGACCAGTTGGCCCAGATGCAACCCGTGCTCGCCTTCGACGCTCGGCCCGAATCCGGCAATCCACGCCGAAAACTCGTGGCCCATCGTGATTGGCTCTTTCACAATCGCGTCGCCGATGCCGCCTTCGAGATAATAGTGCACGTCCGACCCGCACGTGCCCACCGAGGCGATCTTGAGCAGCACCTCGTCCGGCCCCGGCGTTGGAACCGGCGCGCGCTCCACCCGTAAATCCCGAATCCCGTACAGCCGGGATGTGAGCATTGTTTTTTCTGACATTGTATCCTCCATGATTGATGATTGGTAATCGGTAATCGGTAATTAGTAACGAGTAATGGGTAATGCGTAACGGATAAACGGTGATGTGCATGCACCTTCTTAACTCTTACTCCCTACTCCTTACTCCTTACTTCCTACTACCACACTTTTACAAACTCCGGCGTCACCTTGATAATCAAATTTTCCGGCGAGTTGGCCCACTCTTGCGGATCGGGGGCCAGAACGCCTTCCGGTCCCATGTAGCGTGTGTAGATGCGCAGCGCCATATCGCGCACGAATTCGCGCGGTTCGGTGACTAGCTCCGCCTCGCCCTCGAAGACTACAGCGGAGACGCCATCCACACTTTCGGCCACGTCCATGACGACGGCGCACTTGGGATTGGCGCGTAGCTCACCGACCTTGCGTGTGCTTTCGTAGGAGCTGATCCATAGCGTCTCGCCATCCCAGTCGTACCACACGGGAACAACGTGGGGCTGCAATGTCTCCGGCGAGGCGGTAGCAAAGCGCGCCAACAGCGGCGCAGTCAGAAAGCTATCTATTTTAACTTTGCGATCATCAGGGAAGAGAGCCATAGACTTCTCCTATAGTTCCAGAATCTTTAGCGACTCTTGCCGCATAAACGCCTCAATCAGTTGCGGCTTATGTTCAGCTCTTGCAATGATCTCCGCTGCACGAAGGTGAACCTCCATTGTCCAGCGATCATTGCGATCTTCCTGCGTCGCTGCGTAGACCACACCTTCCATTTTCGCCCAACAGATCGCGGTCATGCACATCGGGCACGGTTCATACGTCGTGTACAACCAGCAGCCGTGCAAATGATGACTGCCGAGTTTCTTGCACGCCTGACGGATCGCGTTGATCTCTGAGTGGCCTGTAACATCATGTTCTGTCGAAAAGATCGTGCCGCCGCTCATCGCGATGATCTCGTCACCCTGTACGATGAGACAGCCCACCGTACAGTGGGTGTAGCCGAACTCTATCGCTTGCGCCATCAGTGCGCGGTTTGGATGTTGCATGGATGACTATTCCCCGAAGTACAGCGCCTCCAACGACGCATTGACGCCCGGCGCGCCGAAGAGTGGCAGGTCGCGCAGGTGCATCACCTCACCCAACCGCTTGACTGCGGCGTAGTCCAGCGTTTTGATCCCGCCGCCGAGTTGAACGGCGTAGATGATGGATTGCGCCGTGGCTTCGAGCAGCTCAATGTTCATCAGCGTCCAGTAGATGTCGCCCCGGCTGATCGTCACCAGGCCGTGATTCTCCATGATGAAGCTGTTGTACTTGGGCAGATAGGGGCCGAAGTTGTCGGCCAATTCCTGCGTGAGCGGCTGCCCGTAAGGGACAACAGGGACCGGGCCGATTTCGGTCGTAGTCTCTGGGTAGAGCGGCAGCATCAGATAGTTTTCGCCGCCTGAGATTGCCAGTGCGCCGACGGCGGGCGCGTGACAGTGGATGACGGAGACCACGTCGGGCCGCTCGCGAAAGAATTTGAGGTACATTGGCAGTTCCCCGGTGGGGCGGCGCTCTCCTTCGACCGTTTCCCCTGCGAGGTTGACGAACACCACGTCCTTGCGGCGGATGTCGCCTTTGTTCATCTGCGTTGGCGTGATAAGCACCAGATCATCTTCCAACTTCCACGCCAGATTGCCGCCGTAGCCTGTCACGTATAAATTGCGCGCCAGCCGGTGGCACACTTTGACAAATAACTTCACTTCGCGTTGGTATTGCTTGTGTAGATTCATGATTTCTCCTCGATAGTCAAATAGTTGGGCCGTCGTTAGTCCGGTCGTTGCAACTAGGGCCATTCTACTGTAAGCTTGGGGAAAATCAATCCTTGCAATCCTTGCTCTTCTCTTGCTTTCAAGTATACTGGGCGATAGATTACGATAAGAGGTGGCGATATGCGCTTTCCACGTGCTGCGGGTATTTTGTTACATCCCACGTCCCTGCCCGGCGGGTATGGCATTGGCGAGTTGGGGAAACAAGCCTACCGGTTCGTCGATTTTCTGGTTGAAAGCGGGCAGGCACTGTGGCAGATCCTGCCATTCGGCCCCACGGGCTACGGCGACTCCCCGTATGCGTGCTTCTCGGCTTTTGCGGGTAATCCGTTGCTCATTGATCTGGCATGGCTGATGTCCGAGGGTGACATCAACCCCGCGGATCTGGAGCAGGCTCGTCGTTTTCCCACACATCAGGTCGATTTTGGACCGGTGATCTCCTTCAAGACCGCGATTTTACAGCGCGCGGCGCGGACGTTCCGGCAGCAGGCGCGGGGCGAACGGCGTGAAGCGTTTGACAGGTTCTGCACCGACAACGCCGAGTGGCTGGAGGACTACGCCCTTTTTATTGCTCTCAAGGATGCGCATGGCGGCGCGGTGTGGAACACCTGGGAGCCGGAGCTGGCTTTCCGCGAGCCGGAGGCGTTGGCGGCGTGGCATGAACGCCTGGACGAAGCGATCTTCGCGCAGCGTTATTTCCAGTACCAGTTCTTCCGCCAGTGGGAGGCTCTGAAGAAATATACCAACGACAAAGGTATCAGCATCGTCGGCGACATCCCAATCTTCGTGGCCTATGACTCCGTGGACGTGTGGGCGCACCCGGAACTGTTCTTCCTGGATGAGGATTTGCTGCCGACCGTGGTGGCGGGCGTTCCGCCGGACTACTTCAGCGCGACGGGGCAACTGTGGGGCAATCCCCTTTACCGTTGGGATATGTTACAAGACCAGGGTTATGCCTGGTGGATTGCCCGCATCCGCCAGACCTTCCGCACCGTGGATATTCTGCGGCTCGATCACTTCCGGGGGTTTGCCGCATATTGGGCCGTCCCTGCTGGCGAGCCGACTGCGATTAACGGTGAGTGGGTGGAGGGTCCGGGCGCGGCGCTGTTCGAGGCCTTGCGTGATGCTTTGGGCGAACTGCCCATCATTGCCGAAGACCTGGGACGCATCACGCCGGATGTCGAGATACTACGCGACCAATTCGAGTTCCCCGGCATGAATATTTTGCAGTTTGCCTTCACCAGCACTGCTGAAAACCCTTATCTGCCCCACAATCTGCGGCACAATTCGGTGATCTATACCGGTACGCACGACAACGAGACGACGGTAGGCTGGTATGCCAGCCGTGAGGCAGAAGAGGCGGAACGGTTGCATCGCTATCTCGGCCCGCTGGCCGAACCGCTCCATTGGGCGTTGATCCGTATGGTCTATCGCTCGGTCTCCGATATGGCAATCATACCTTTACAGGATGTGCTCGGTCTGGGCCACGAGGCGCGGATGAACTCCCCCGGCAAGTTCGGCGGCAACTGGGCGTGGCGTTTCCAAGAGGGTGACTTGCTGCCTGAATACAGCGCCAAGCTGCGGGAGATGGCGCAAACTTACGGGCGCACTGTCCTTGATGAATCAGAAGTAGGGCGACCAGATTGGATGTAATTTACTCAATTCTAACTAATAAGGTATAGAAAACCTTCAAAATGCTTCTTTTGGGTCCTTTTGGGTATTGACATATTTTGAATATTTGATACACTAATATTGGTAGCCACAAACAAATCCTTCAAACCAAATCAAGAACTTTAGGAGGTTGTTCAATGAAACGGTTTTCTGTAGTTCTGTTTCTTGTACTGGTAATGACATTGCTAGTCGCTATCCCCACTATGGCTGCAGAAGGTGGCCACATATATGGCGTCGTTTTTGTTGACAGTAATGGGGATTCTGTGTGGAAAGGTGAGTCGGGCGTTGCCGATGTTGCAATACACTTTTCCGCCAACCCAAACCCTGACAGGGGCGCTTTTAAGACGTTGCGTTCTGCCTGGACGGATAACCTCAGCAGCGCACTTTCGGGCTCGACCAGTGATTTCCCCGCCGATATGCAATGCTCGCATTTTACTGATGATCACATTGGTGTTCCGCAGGGGTGCAATGGCACGTTCGGGTTGTACCCAGTTACTACTGGTAGCTGGTGGTATGTATGGATTGACGTTCCTGCAGGCTATACTTATGGTCGTGCAGATGGTCTTGGCACCAAGTCCAATCCTTTTGTAGTTAAGGCGCTTTCTTCTGGTGAAGCTGGAGTGGTGCAGTTCCCTCTCCAAGTCAGTGTGGCAACTACTGTACAGCCCGCTTCTACCCCAGCAGGACGGCAGGTCTTCATCGCTCGCCCATCTGCCCCGAAAACTACGGTGGGCGCATATCCTGTAAAAGCGTTTGTTTATTAGTTTGCCAGTTGTCTTAACGGCTACCGTAAATAAACCTGGCTTGTTCAGAGCCAGGTTTATCTTTGTGTACAGGGCATCATGTGTGTGATTGTGTGCGGGTAAACGTGTCTGGTTCAATGAAATCCAAATCAAGCGGATCTTTTCCATGGAAAGGTATATCATCTTTTTCTTTATCCTCGCTGCGGCTGATGATGCGCACGTTGACAGCCGGCTTTGTGGTGATGTTTGGCCTCTTCGTGGCAACGGCATGGTTTACCTTACATCATCTTGGAAACACCATTCTGCCGGGTGTGTATGTGCAAACGGTGGCTGTAAGTGGATTGACAATTGATGAGGCGATTGAGGCGCTCGCGCACGTGTTGCCTGCGCCGGAGACGTTAGGCGTCAATGTGCAAGTCGCCGGGAGGACATGGCCGCTGAGTTGGGCCGACGTAGGTCAGCGTTACGATGCCCACGCAACAGCGCAAGCGGCCTACCAGGTCGGGCGCGACGCGAATGGGAAACCACCCTCGCTGTGGCTGCGGGTGCATGATCAGAATGTGGTCATTGAACCGGTGTTTGTGCCTGCGGACCCGGTATTGGTAACAGCCTATGTCGCCCAGATTGCTGAGACTGTGGATCGCGTTCCGGTGGACGCGCATTTTGCGCTTGAGGAAGGCGCCATTGTTGCGACGGATGGGCAGCCTGGACAGCGTCTCGATCTTCAAACAAGTGTCGCCTCTGTGTTCCAGGCCTTGACTGAGGACATACCCTCGGTGGAATTGTCTTTGCTTTCCGTATCACCGCGTATTGCCGAACCTGAACCAGCCCGAACACAAGCGCAAGCATGGTTAGCGCAACCCTTCACCCTCGTTGTCGCTGCTTCGTCACCTGGTGTATCTCCAGAAAGTGAACCGGATTTTGGAGATACAGTCGAGTTCAGCGCGCCGCCAGAGCGTGTCAGCACTTGGTTAGAGCCATATGTTGAAGGTCAGCAGATCGAATTGCGTGTGCTTACGACTTCGATTGCGATTTGGTTAGAAGCGCTAACACCACAGTTAGAGGCCGCGCAGTCGTTGGCTGTCACTGAGACAGCGCAAAATGTACTTGATGCACTCTATGCCGGGCAGCATCGCGCCGAGGCGCAGCTTTGTCTCCCCAACAGTATTTATACTGTCCAAGCGGGTGATACCTTGCTCGACATTGCTTTGGACTTCAGAACGACGGTTAGAGCGATCAAGTCGGCTAACGATCTGGAGTCCGATCTGATCATTGCCGGACAGGAATTGCTTATTCCTTCCACATTCACGCCGGAAGTTTTATCCGAAACGGTTGTTAGTGATACTCCGGCTTTGATTGTTGATGCTCCCCCTTTGGTTGTTGATGTCCCTCCCGGTGGTGTTGTTCCAGATTTTCCGGCTTCGCATAGTGCAAATTGGCGGGAAGATTTGGGGGAGATGGTTGAGCAGCTTAAGAGATTGCCCGAAATTCACCTGGGCGGATTTCGTGTGGTTTACGACGAATTGTTTACCCAGACTGTCGCCGCGCTGGAGGCTGCTATTCCCACGTTGGCAGATCATCAGATTGTTGTTGGGATGATGCAGATCCTCGCGTTGCTTGATGATGCGCACACGGGGGTGAGTGTGTATCAATGGGAAACGTTTCAGGAACATGTCTATCCTATCCAGTTGCAATGGTTCAGCGATGGTTTGTTTGTGACGGCGGTCCAACCAGGATATGAAGATCTGTTGAAGTTGGAACTGGTGCAAGTTGGTGGCATGTCAATCTCACAGGCACTGGAACGGTTGGCGAGCATTATTCCACATGAAAATACTTATCACTTGCGCGCTGCCAGCACGGACTATATTATAAGACCGGTGATCTTACATGCTTTAGGCTTGACAGGAGACTTGACGCGTGCTTCTTTTGTCTTTCAGAATGAGCAGGGTCACAATCTCACCCGTTCTTTAGCTGCCGACGACTCGTCGGCGATGCAAGATCAATGGATACAGAGCGTATCCTCTCAATCTGCTCCGCTCTATTTGCAAAAGTCACAGGATACGTATTACTGGTACACCTATATCGAGTCTGCGCAGGCGCTGTATTTCCAATTCAATTATTGTGCAGAGTATTCGGAGATATACTTTGGGGAGTTCCTGGGACAACTCTCCAATGTTATTGCAACGCATTCTGTCCAAAAATACATCATTGATCTGCGTCGTAACCCGGGAGGGATGCCTGGATTGCCGGATCTCGTTCTTGAGCATTTGAAAGCGCATCCTCACTTAACCCAACCCGGTAAATTGTTGGTGTTGACCGGAAATCAAACTTTCTCTGCCGCCGTTTATTTCACTTCGTTGCTTCAACAACAGTTCAATGCTACCCTGATCGGGGAACCGACCGG
>JAFGFI010000266.1 GCA_016931185.1 Anaerolineae bacterium | reverse complement strand
TATATATTGGAACATATAAACAAGGACTATACGTGAGTTATGATGCTGGAACTACCTGGTCCATCATTGATGCTAGACGCCACTTCAACTTGTCTATATGCAGGAACACGGAATGGTATCTGGGTAATGAACCTAGCAACGGGAGAGAAACGGTGAAACTGAACACGGGAACTACGATCATTGTACTAGGAATAGCATTGGTGTGCAGTTTGCTGTATTTAGGCTTCAGAGGTGTAGGATTCACTTCGGTGCAAGCTTTTACGCTCACGCAAACAAGACCAGGACACACAATATCCCCGCTATCTCCACCATCGTTATTTACATCACCACTTGTACATGTACCTGGAGCACCACCGAGTACGCCTATCCCCTTAACAAATGACATCGTCCCTCTCCCTAGTGGAATTCAGCAAATGCAAATGATGACGAGTGGAGCAGGATATGGCCTATTTAGGTTACGATAGCTACAATCAAAATGATTATATGTTAGAGGTGCGTGATTATGACAATTTCTTACGCTCAGAACTGAATACTGACTGGGCAACTACGATTTTCGTAGTAGATAGCAGTTACGATCTCGCAAATGACAATGTAACTCCAGGTCTATTTTCAAATTGGGTCAGCGCTTACACTTCAATCGCCGGATTTCGCATTGTTCTAACTCGTGATAATGATGGCTGGGAATTTGACCATTTTGGGGAAGTGCTTATGCACGAAATCGGTCACTTATTTGGCTCACCCGAGGAAGAGCTAGCTGGGGGAATTTGTGAGGTAAGTAGTGATTGTTTAAGAACATGGGGCTACCTCAACGTACCAAATCAAAACTGCAAATATGCCGCTTGCGCACACCCCGATGATGATTGTATTATGCATGCGCCACGTTGGGATGCGAGTGGCAACTACAATACTGTATGCTATTACACTCAAGGCCATGTGGGTTGGCACGACTCCGATGCCGACGGTGTCCCTGACCCACGCGACACAGAGCCTACACTTACCATAAATTGCTATCCCTCAAGTCCTTCACCATCGTACGTACTCACCTACGACGCGACAATGATGGACATCCCCTGGTCTACAACAAATCCTAATTACATTGACGTGACTATCAACACCGTATACGTCGAGTACCGGATTGGCAGCACCGATTCTTGGCGACGCACGATTGTTGGGGATGGCGCGTGGAACTCACCCTACGAAGAGGATTTCAAAATCGTCATTTTCCAAAATGGCACATTCACATCTACCTGCGAGCGATCAATGAAGTTGGACACGTGTCCGGAGTTTTAGATCACACAGTCACGATCAATTCATCGGATCCGATTTACCGCACATTCTTGTCATTGGTCATGAAGAACCAGTAGCTGAACATTATGAAAATTCTCATTGCAAAAGAACTCGGATTTTGTTTCGGCGTGAAACGCGCGGTGAAAACCGTAGAAGAAACCGCCGCGAGCGTCAATGGACAGGTTTACACACTCGGCCCCATCGTTCACAACGACGAGGTGGTGACACAGATGCAGTCCCTCGGCGTGTGGGCGAAGGATGCGCTGGACGAGATTGACGCCGGGACGGTCATCATCCGCGCGCATGGCGTCCCGCCGGAGACGCTGGACGCGGCGCGCGACAAGGGACTACGCGTCGTGGACGGGACGTGCCCGCTGGTGATCAAAGTGCAGCAGCTCGCCCGCGCGCTCCACGACGAGGGTTATCAGGTGGTCATCTACGGCGCGCCGGAGCACCCGGAAGTCATCGGCATCGTGGGATGGGCGGGAGCAGGGGCTGTGGTCGTCCAAAGTCTTGAGGACGTCGCTGCATTGCCGCGCCACAAGAAAATCGGCGTGGTCTCACAGACCACCAAAATCCCCGCCGACTATCAGGCCATTGTCGGCGCGCTGATGGGCAAATGCCAGGAGTTGCGCGCCCACAACACTATCTGCAACGCCACCGCGCAGCGCCAGGCCGCCGCCATCGAAGTCGCACAGCAAGTAGACGTGATGCTCGTCATCGGTGAGGCGCACAGTTCCAACAGCCGTCGTCTGGCAGAAGTGTGCGCGCAGGTCAACCCACGCACCCACCGCATCGCCACAGCAGATGAACTGGATTCGGCATGGTTCACCGGTGCGGAAAAGGTTGGCATCACAGCAGGCGCTTCGACGCCGGATTCATCCATCGAGAAGGTCATTGCGTGGCCTAATGGTGTTATGCAATCGGAAATTGCTCAAGTATGAGCCATGTTTGGCAGTTGACTTTTCAAAATAATCATCCTAAACTGAGTATACAAACTGACAAGTATCTGGCAAACCAATGCAACACAATACACAACTGTGTAGAAACCGAACAACTACCTAAGGAAGAAAGGAACAGCAGATGATCAGGAAAGTAAAAGTCCAGGGGTACAAATCTCTGCGGGATATTGATATTGATCTATCTGCGCTGACCTTAATCCTCGGCGCTAATGCCGCAGGGAAAAGCAATCTATTGGATGCGCTCGCATTATTGAGCCGTATGGCAACCAGCGACACCTTGCGTGAAGCCTTTGCTGAACATCGGGGTATGCCTGTGGAAGCATTCTACTATGGTGATGGCGGTGTCAAAGCCTTGTTAGCTCAAAAGGCGACACAGTTCACCATCGAAGTTGATGTTGATCTTGGAGATGATGTGGTCCAAGACGTAGAGGAACGCATTCAAAAGATGCGCGAAGGGTTACCGGATGAAGAAGAAGGCGAGAGTATACGGCGGCGACGAATCATTGAACGTCACTTGCGTTACACACTTACAGTGGAACTTCAAACCGATTCCGGCTATCTACGCGTGCTAGATGAACGACTAGTAGCTTTGAATAATGACGGCTCGGTACGTCAATCACGTAACGCCTTTGTCGAAAAGGTGGAGGAAGACCGTTTGCACCTGCGCATGGAGCGGCAGAGTCATCCTACCGTTCACGAGATTGGTTTACCTTACACGCTGATTTCACGTCCGCTTTATCCACCTCACTATCCACACATCACAGCCTTTAAAGAAGAATTGTCACGTTGGCGTTTCTACTATCTGGAACCAAAATCTATGCGTGAAGAATCAGCCCTGAAGGAAGTGCGCACCTTGGGATCGTTTGGCAGTGATTTGGCTGCTTTTTATAATACTTTACGAGCGAATAGCCAACCTCAGTATCGCGCTTTGCAGCAAGCACTCAAAACTTTAATCCCTAATCTGGATGGCTTTGAAGTAGAACGAACTGGGGAGGGTTTCTTGCAATTGCAAATCTTTGAAGATCAAGTGCCATTTTCGGCGCGGGTTATCTCTGAAGGCACATTGCGCGTCCTGGGCCTTTTAGCTATTACCAACCCTTTATCACCTACCACTCTGATAGGTTATGAGGAACCAGAGAATGGTGTGCATCCACGACGCTTGCAATTGATCGCTGAATTGCTCAAAAACGCTGCGGGTTCTGGAAAGCAGCTCCTCATCAACACCCATTCCCCAAGCCTACCGAATTATTTCGAAGAGCCTTCCGTTTTACTGTGTATGAAACAAGATCGAGCCACGGTGTTTAGCCGCCTGGAATTGCCTTTGTTCCGCGAGAGCGAAGTAGAGGATGCCGTGGGAACTGAAAAAGAAACCTCATTTACTGAACGACTACTACGCGGAGACTACGGTGGGTAAGCTCACAATTGGTTATTTTTTAGAGGATGTCGGGCAAGAAGCTTTTCTTCAGGCTTTGGTTGAGCGAGTAGCACAAGATGTAGGGATCAACAAAAAGGAATTGCACCACGATCCACGTAATACTACTGGGGGCAAGGGACGAGTCATTACGGAATTACGCAAATTCCTCCGCGATGTGCAACACAGTCGCGCATCTGATTTTGATGTTTTGGTGATCGCTATAGATGGCAATTGTCAGGGATACCTTGAGAAGCGCAACGAACTCCACGATATTGTAGAGCGTTCTGGTTATAGAAGCGCTGTAGTATATGCTGTACCTGATCCGCACATCGAACGTTGGTACCTTGAGGATGTTGCGGCGTTAACACAAGCTATTGGGGCCGATATAAAGCCGGATACGCCGCGCTACAAATGCGAGCGTGGGCGGTATAAAAACGCACTGCGTGAGGCGCTTAAACAGGCAGGCATCGTTCCACCACTCGGTGGTATCGAGTATGCAGCCGATATTGCTCAGGCGTTGGATCTTTACACGGTTGGCAAAGCAGATGCCGGTTTCAAACATTTCGAAGACGAGTTACGCAGCGTTATAACCGTGCTGAGAAGACCTGATAGTTTCCTTAAAAACTAATCTTAAGTTGCCCGCTGGTGTAAAGCTAAACTCGAAAGGTCTCCCCACGATTTTAGTGTCTCAGTGTTGAATTTCCCTGATGTAGATCAGAGTAAATTACCGACTCGCCTACCCTCACTGTTCTCGGAGGAAATCCAATGCATATCATAGCCATCATCCTCGCCGCCGGAAGCGGCACACGGATGCAATCCGAGGTCAACAAGCACTTGCTGCCGCTCGCGGGCAAGCCGGTCATCGTCCACACGCTGGAAGCCTTCGAGCGCTGTACCGCTATTGACGCCATCGTACTGGTGACGAGTGCGGAGAACATCGGCGCGTATCAGGCGCTCATCGCCGAACACGGGATCGGCAAAGTCAGCCGCATCGTACTCGGCGGCGAGACACGCCAGGCGTCGGCCCACAATGGGCTGCGCGCCGCTGGTGACTGTGACATCGTCCTCCTCCACGACGGGGCGCGGCCCCTCATCGGGCAACAGGAGATCGAAGCCGTCATCCGCGATGCGGCGGAATATGGCGGCGCGGTCGTCGCTGTCCCGGCGAAAGATACGGTCGTCCGCGCACGGGAGGGCTTTATCGAGGCGCAGCTAGAACGTAGTGTACTGTGGCAGGTGCAGACGCCCCAAGGCTTCAAATCTGCTATAATAAGAGACGCTTACGCAGCCGCCGCGCGCGACGGCGTACAAAGCACTGACGATACTGGATTGGTGACGCGCTTGGGTGGGAGGGTCAAAATCACGCCGGGCAGCTACGCTAACATCAAAATCACCACATCGGAAGATCTGGTGATCGCCGAGGTGTTGTTGAGAAAAGGTAACTATTCAGGTGGGATGCACTTTTACGCCTGAAATGACAGTAGGAAACGCAAAATCGCCGTTTTTGGCTTGAAATAAGTGCGTCCCACCTCCAGGCTGAATAG
>JAFGFI010000265.1 GCA_016931185.1 Anaerolineae bacterium | reverse complement strand
AGCGAATTACGAATTACGGATTCAATTTTCATCCAACTGCTGGTGAACGCACCGCGTTAATGGGTAATTCCCTTGAAAATAGCGAATTACGAATAGCGAATTACGAATAGCGAATTACGAATAGCGAATTACGAATTAAATTTTCATCCTACTGCTGGTGAACACACAGCGTTAATGCGTAATTTCTCTGCACCTTGCCATGCCGTCACTCTTGCTCCGCCACGCGCAACGTGTAGGCCACAATCTCCCCCGCAATGTCCACATCCACCACTTCACTCGCACCATGGAATTCGGGGGCGTGATTGACTTCGTTGACCAGGATACGGCCATCCAACGTCTCAAACAGGTCCACCGAGACCGTGCCACCGCCGACAGCCTTTGCCGCCTCGCGTGACCAGTGATCAATCTCTTCGGTCAGCGGGCAAACCACGGGCTTACCGCCACGCGCTGTATTGGTGATCCAATGGTCCGACCGGCGGTAGATGGCATAGATAACTTTAGGCTGCTCATTCGCTCCCCCCACAACCAGCGTGCGGATATCACGACCTGGCTTCTCGATATATTCTTGAATATAGACGACGTTATGCTGGTAACCGCCGAGGGTCGCCTTATGCTCCAGCAAAGCTTCCGCAGCATCCCGGTCATTGACACGGGCCAACAGCCGTCCCCAAGATCCGAACAAGGGTTTGAGTACTACCGGATACCCCATCATCTCAATCGCATCCAGTGCCGCCTCCGGTGATAGTGCCAACAGCGTGCGCGGTATTGGAACACCGGCCTCTTGCAGCGCGGCACTGGTGAGATACTTATCCCCACACGTAGCCACGGTTTTGTGCGGGCTGATGGCAGGCACCCCCAGACTTTCAAGCCAGCGCGTGAGGTAATAAGCGTTTGTATGGCTCAAGCAGCGCACCAGCACCGCGTTATACTGGCCCAGGTCCGCCGCGCCCCCCACCTCAAAGGATACTTCACGCGGATCAATCCTATCCCACGCCACCCCGCGCGCATCCATCGCCGCCGTGATCAACTTCTCTTCCACCCGCTTGCGAGAATACAACACACCGATTTTCATAGAACACCCCTTGAAACGGATTATGAATAGCGAATTAACGTTCATTACCTGTAATTCGCTATTCGTCATTCGCTATCCGCTATTCCCCCCAATCCTCTTCCACTTCGGGCGCAAGTTCGACTTCAACAGGGGCTACACCGACCACTTCTAATTCCGCGCCACAATCCGGACACACAACGATTTCGCCTTCTTCAATACCGGCTTCCAATTCCAACTCCGCAGCACATTCTGGACATTCTACAAAACTCATCTCTTCATCTCCTCATAAAAATAGTTAATTAAAAAGTTGTTTAGCATCAAAAAAGCCAGTTCCCATCTGGGAACTGGCTTTTATTCGATTTGGTCACGCTTGTTCTGAACTACGCCAACACACACCGGCCCAGATGCACGGGGTCTGTGTAAGTACGACGAGCGCGCTTTAAATTCATTCCAAACATAATCCGCATAATGACATTCTTCCTTAACTGGCAAGAAGAATATCATAAAAGCTAGATTTGTCAAACCTTAGCCACTGCACAACCCGCGTAATAGCATCTTCTAGTATCAAAAAAATTCCCTCTTGCACTTGTCTTTTTGCCACGTTCTAACTTTCGCAGTATAATCCATCTAGTGTTCTTTCAAGTTATAAATGACGGGTAGCGACCATGCAACTATTGTCTTCTAGCCGGATAGGGCGGCTAAAGCCTCCGGGAAAAGTGTTTTTTTCGTTTTCGGGCGTAGCCCGAAAACGAAAAAAACACTTTAAAAACTTTTTGCGGACTTTAGACCGCCAGCGTTGTCAGCGGGTTACCCGTCATTCATACCTTGAAGAAACACTAGTAACTTACACTATAAGTCGCATGGATAAAGCGGAAGGGATCTCGTGCCTGACTTAAATACTCTGGTTCACTATTTGCTCCGGCCCATTAACCGCGCGGTGCGGGAGTTTGACCTCATCGCCGATGGAGATCGCATCGCGGTGGGGGTGTCTGGGGGAAAGGATAGCCGCGCGCTGTTAGATTTACTGGTGCTTGGTGTGGATATTCCCGGCCATTATGAGGTAGTTGCTGTCCATATTGATGGCGCGAGTGTGGGCCTGCCCGCGCTCGCCCCTGGCCTGGAATCGTGGTTCCGTGACCTGGGGGTGGCCTTTGACATTTCGCCGCTGGAAGTCTCACCCCAAGAAAAGCTACCGATGGACTGTTTCCGCTGCTCCTGGAATCGCCGCAAAGCCTTGTTCTTCGCCGCTGACCGGCTCGGCTGTAATAAAGTGGCTTTTGGACATCACGCCGATGACGCCGCCGTCACTACATTGATGAGTTTGATGTATAAAGGCCAACTGGAGACGCTGGAACCACGTCTCAGCTTTTTCAGGGGGCGCTTTATCGCCATCCGCCCGTTAATCTATCTCGCGGCTAAAGATTTAGCACGTTACGCGCGGGCACGGGGGTGGGTGTTTCCCCCTGACCTGGAGTGCCCACGTGCCGGCTCTACCCGTCGCGTGCAAATAGAGCAGTTTTTGCAGACGTTTCGGGATAAAGAACTGGAGCAAATTCGGGTCAATCTGTGGCGAGCAGGGCAAAGGGACATAAACCGTGATGCGTGAAACGTCAAACGTGAATGGAATTTAACTACCGGCCGCAGCCAACTGGTAGTTGGTTAGTCAAGGGAGGCTTTTATGATTCGATCGGGTTTGGTATCCATTACCTTTCGCCAACTTTCCCCAGAGGAAATTGTTTCGCTCGTTGCCCAGGCGGGATTGGATGCGATAGAGTGGGGTGGCGATATTCACGTGCCGCACGGGGATGTCACGCGAGCGCGTACCGTCCGCCAATTGACAGTGGAGGCCGGACTAGAAGTGGCGGCTTATGGCTCTTATTATCGCGTGGGACACGGGGAACCGTTACCATTTGGACGTATTGTTGAGACCGCAGTTGCGTTGGACGCGCCCCTCATCCGTGTATGGGCAGGCAAATGTGGCTCTGCGCAGGCTGATGATGCCTACTGGGCGCAGGTCGTCGAGGATTCGTACCAAATTGCCGACCTGGCTGCCCAGGCTGGAATCCGCATCGCTTACGAATACCACGCCAATACACTCACCGACACGACTACCAGCGCGTTAAAACTGCTGCAAGCCGTCGCGCATCCCCACGTCACTTCCTATTGGCAACCTCCTGCCGGCGCGAGTGTGGCGGACAACCTGGCAGGTTTGGAGGCCGTGTTGCCCTGGTTAACCCACTTGCACGTCTTTAGCTGGCGTGTGATGGAAGGTACTCGCGAGCGGCTACTTCTGGCCGAAAAAGCCATCGAGTGGCGACAGTATTTGCAAAAGGCTGCCGCGACTGGACGCAATCACATAGCGATGATAGAATTTGTCAAGGATGATATGCCGGAGAACTTTTTAAAGGATGCGAGTACGCTTAAGCAGTGGCTCGCGCAATAAACTGGAAGATAGTAACAAATTACCAGTAATCGATAACCCATCACCGGTTACCAATTACTAAATATCCAACATAAAAAAGGAGCACTATGTCACATCCTAAGTTAGCAGCACAGTTATATACCGTTCGAGAGTTTACCAAGACGTTGGAGGATTTCCGCAATACGATGCGGAAAGTCCGTGATATCGGCTATACGGCCGTGCAAATCTCCGCAATAGGCCCGATGCCTCACGAAGACGTGAAGGCCGTGGCGGATACATTTGGCCTGAAGATTTGCATCACCCATGTGGGCTTCGACTATCTGCAAAACGATATTGAGGCAGCCATTGCCCAGCATAAACTGTGGGACTGTCCCAATGTTGCTGTCGGTAGTATGCCCGCGCAGTACCGCGAGGCAGGAGAAGAAGGTTTTCACAAGTTTGCCAAAGATGCCACTGAAGTGGGTAAAAAACTGGCGGATGCAGGCCTAACCTTCAGTTATCACAACCACAGCTTTGAGTTTGCACGCTTTGGAAAACTAACAGGCCTGGATATTATCTACAACGAAAGCGACCCCCGCTACCTTCAGGCCGAGATCGATACTTACTGGATTCAACACGGCGGCGGTGACGTAATCGCCTGGATCAAGCGCATGAAAGATCGGATGCCCGTGGTTCACTTCAAAGATATGGTCATGCAGGGTCACCAGCAGATAATGGCCGAAATCGGCGAGGGCAATCTCAACTGGCCCGGCATCATCGAAGCGTGTAAGGAAGCGAATGTGCAGTGGTACGCGATTGAGCAGGATGTATGCCAACGCAACCCCTTCGAGAGTCTCAAAATGAGCTATGACAATTTGCGGGAGATGGGTGTGGAATAGGAAGCAAACCATAAGTTAGAGAATGAACAGAAAACGTCCCCCGGATTTTCAAAAATCCGGGGGATGTTTATCGTTCCCTCGCAGTTGGCTATCCGCCCGGCCAGGTCTATAATAGTATTAATGGAGCCAGCAGAATAGCGTACTAAGATCTATGGACAGAGACTGCATCCGCTTGGCATAATTTGCGGTATGCATTTGGTTTTGTGAGCAAACGGCGCTATTGACGGCAGCAAAGCGGTTAAAGCCGCAAGTAAGAGGTGTTTTTTCGTTGGTGGGCATAGCCCGCCAACGAAAAAACACCCCCAAACCCTCGTTGCTGTCTGGAGCAGGTGACAGAAAATGGCAATCGCTCACAAAACTAAACGGCTACAATTTGCGTAATGGGTTAATATTGGAAAATGCTGCTCAAAAAATGTATTGGTTACGGATAGCTGCATCCGCACAAATCAGATTTACAAACTTATGAGGTGACATATATGAAAATTGGGGCAGTTAGCCTGGGGTGGAGCGGGACGTCGCTCCCCGAAGTATTTGAACAACTCGCGGCGATGGGCGGTGAGTGTATTGAGATTAACAGTAATACACAACGGCATCATAGCATCATACTGGATCGCGAAACTATTCCGCAGGTGCGATACTGGGCTGCCGAAGCCGGCTTGACTATTGGCAGTATTAGCGGTTACTGTGACTTTGCGCAGACCGATCCAGACATACTGGAGACTGAAATTGAACGGCTGTTGGTCGCGTGCCGTATTGCGTCGGAGATGTGTGTGCCGGTCGTGCGAGCCTTTATCGGCGACGTGAAACCCGGCATTACTCTGGATAAGGTGCGTGCTAACATCATCGGGTCCTTCTGCCGAGTGTCCTGCAAGGCTGTTGATCTAGGTGTAATGCTTGGTATCGAAAACCACGGACGGTTGCTCAACGATGGGCCGGCATTGGCTGCGCTCGTCACTGAAGCAGGCGCCGGTAATCTAGGCTTCACGCTTGATACGGGTAACTTCGCCTGGGCCGGGCATAATGCTGTCCAGGTTGCTGCCGATATCGAGGCTGTGCTTCCCCGCGTTATCAATGTGCACATTAAAGATGGGGTATGGACAGAAGAAGGTTTTAGCTTCGTTCCGGCGGGCACAGGGAGTTTGAACTTAACGGGTCTTTTGCAACGCTTGCGAGAAATGGATTACCAGGGTATGGTGTATAGTGAATTTGAAGGTCAGGGAGATTTTCTGGACGGGACCCGACGCAGTATCACGTATTTAAAAAGTATTAGGAGTTAAGCGTGATAAGTTAAGAGTTAGGAATTGCGAGTTGTGAGTACATTGCTCCTAATTCTTAACTCTTGAATCCTAACTCTGAATCCACAAAATAAGGAGAGTACACGATGAAATACGATTTAGTTTTTGAAGGGGGTGGTGCCAAAGGTATGATTTTTGTCGGCGCAATGAAGGAATTTGAGGCGCGCGGGCATACACATGGGCGGGTGATGGGGACATCTGCCGGCGCTATCACCGCCGCGCTCCTGGCAGCCGGGTACAGTAATGAAGAGATGATGGCTGCTTTGGAAGAACAAGAGGAAGGTCATTCTATCTTCTCGAGTTTTATGGGACAACCGGGACCTTTTAGTGAAGATACAATCCAAGATAGCGCGATGCGCAAGTTTTTGGAACAATTGGACCTGCCTTTAATTCCTGGTGGATTGGAAAAGAAGATTGACGACAGCATTGTGAAACTTTTCGCTACCCAGTCCGGCTTCATCAATATCTTCTCGCTTATTGAAGATGGTGGCTGGTTCTCTGCCGATAGCTTCGTCGACTGGATAACGCGCAAATTGAACGAAGGTACATTCGGAGGTAAGCAACGTGACTTTGGGGCAAAGACATTGGCGCAACTTTATGAAATCACTGCGGTCGATCTCACCCTGATCGCGTCTGATATCACGGGTGAAAAAATTCTTATCCTTAATCATCGGACCGCACCTCATTGTCCTGTTGTCTGGGCAGTGCGGATGTCCATGAACATTCCTCTACTGTGGCAAGAGGTCATCTGGCAACAGGAATGGGGTCTCTATCGCGGTAAGGATATCGCAGGACACGCGGTGGTGGATGGGGGGATGCTCTCAAACTTTCCCATTGAACTCTTTCTTTCCGATGAACCCATGGTCACTGCCGTGATGGGAGAGTGTACCCGTGATCATGTCATGGGGTTTTTGATTGACGAGTCTGTACCGGTTCCCAATGCGCCGCCGCCACCGGAGATGACAGCGCAAGTGGCAGATAAGAAAAAGGGTATAGATTTTACCGGTTTAAAGACGCTCCAACGCATTATGCATTTGCTGAATACGATGATGCAGGCCCATGATAAAATGGTTATTGAAACTTTCGCCGACCTGGTGGTGCGGTTGCCCGCAAAGGATTATGGGACTGTTGAGTTCGATATGACCGACGAACGGCGTAGCGCGTTGGTCAAAGCAGGTATAGATCAAATGCGTGCCTACCTGGATACAGCAGAGTTAGAAGTTACCAGTTATAGCCTTGGTGGATTGGATGAAGCCCGGCGCATTGCTAACAAAATCGCTACCCGGTTGTTACAATAAGGTGTTATCAAGACCAAGTTCATGAGGTGACTATGATCACGAAAACCATCCCATCTTCTCCTGATTTGCCCACTGCCCGCGCGCAGTTCATGGCGTGCTTGCGCGAGTGGATTGAGAGTTGTGTTGATAAGTATGCTGTGACTTCTCCTACCGATGTCCACGATCAGTGTACGTACACGACCGGGTGGGAGCCATATTTGCGAGCCACACGAGATTTACGTGTGTTGGCGTTTCTTAAGCGACAGCGTGACGAAGTGCGGGAACATTTTATTCAAAGCGGACAATGGCGTCACGGCTATTGGAAATTACAGGAGGCACACCACGGCACAGAACATTTTGGTATATTCCTTGCAACCTTGTTCCGTCTAGATCCGCAAGATCGCGCCACACAGCAGCAACTTCTCGATGTAACCGAACATATTGGCAACTGGGTTCCAGGGATTCCGGCATGGTTTAGTGAAGAGACCGGGTTATTTCGTTCTATGTATATGGGTACTGGCGAAGTGCGCGAGGAACCGGGGATGGCGCTCAACATTCCCGATCACCTGCGCTATATTGACCTGTGTCTGCACGCGCACAGTATATTAAAAACTGAAACGCGCTACCTTTACTTTGCCTCACGTTATGCGAACAAATGGGCAGATGCTATCCTCGCAGCGCAAACATTGCCCGTAGGGTTACTCCCTTCCGGACCAGTTTACGATCTGGAGGGAGATGCAGCTACCGTTTATCGGGGTTTTGTCGGGATGGTCGGGCACTTGGACAATAATGTAGATCGCGCGGAAAACCTGCTTGCGTCCGGTGGTATTGATATTTTTCTCACCCTTTGGCGCTTAACGGGAGATACACGTTTTCGCCGCACTTGCATCCGGCTGCTTGATATTCTAGCAACACAACTTGATGACCCAGATGCGGGCGCCGCCGCTGCCGCGATTCGTGACTATCGGCGACTCACCGGGGATACGCGCTATGATGATCTTATCATAGATACGGTTGCTACTCTGCATCCCTTTGCCATCACTGAACTTGGCATCGAACCAGAAGTACGCCGCCCAACGCGGCCGCGCGGCATCGGGAAACGCATCGACGCGCCCAACTGGTTTGAGGATGGCGTGCCCCGGCTGCACAATCCCATCTTGCTTGCCACTGCCGCCGAAATTCAGGAAAATGAGGCGTTACTCATTCGCGCGGTGGATATTGCGCACACCTACTTCGCGCTGGCCCGCGAAACCCTATCTGATGGTCGCCATCACGGGTGTGCTGCCAACACCATCAGTGCAATTGCGCGCGGCCACGGCAGAGAAAATCACGCCGGTATGGTCACAGCAGTGCTAGGAGCACTTGAAATGGAAGGGTGATACCCCCAACTTTATATTGGTAAAAGCAATCCAATTCCGAAGCTGGCACCATTCAAGATCAAACTCAGAATCAGAGTTTCCTTGAATGTAAGTGATTTTCTCTGCACCCCATACAACACCCCGGCTTCGATCAAGATGATAATGATTTCCAGGATAGCCAGTCCGGCAAAACTACCCCCATCTGCGCGGTTCGTGACACTCCCCCACACAATAGGTTGCGTCAGCAAATTGATCAACAATACTACCGTGACTAACGTCCAGCGCGAGCGATCCCGGATATGGGCATAGATGAAGGCGATGATGCACTCAACAGCCGCCGTGATCGGCAAGGTAAGAGCAAAATATCCGCCCATCGCATAGAGGGGCAATGCGACAATCCAGATCACGATGAAGAGCCAGCGTGAAGCCTCAAATGACGCCGCATCCTTCCGGCTTTTGAGGAACAACATAACCAGCAGCACAATTGTCGCCACGACAAGCAGTCCCACAATCAGCGACCCTACCACACCCCCAACGATGATGAGCAACATAGGGTTTATGCGCCCGCCGGTTTCCTCAACCCACAAATCGGTTTCACGCACGGTGACGCGATAGACTGCATCAAAATGGGATTTGCTAAACACATTACTCTCGCGTGTAACGCCATCCGAAAACCGAATGGACAGGCGGTGATAGTCCGCGTAGCCGTAGGCTAATGAAGAACATGTAGCCGCCTCACACGTAAAGCGTTGCGGGCCGGCCTCTTTCAAAGCCTCTGCATCTGCACAGGTCGCGTCTGAACACTCAAACTGTATGCCCTCCACAATCGTCAACACCGTGTCTGTCTCGTAGACAATATTAAATTCCATCGAAGGTTTTGGCCCCGCGTCTGCCCGGACGGCACACGGGTTGAGGCTCAGGCACACCAGTCCTAACACCCATATAAGTATTCCTTTAACAACCCAATTCTGTCTCATATCGTAACACCTCCCCAATTAGTATGCGTTTAGTCTTGTGAGCAAACAACACCATTGATGGCAGCAAGGCGGCTAAAGCCGCAGGAAAGGGGTATTTTTTCGTTGGCGGGCTATGCCCGCCAACGAAAAAATACCCCCAAACCCTCGTTTCTGTCTAGAACAGGTGATAGAAAACGGTAATCGTTCACAAAGCTAAACGGTTACCCCAATTATATGTAAGTATACTATACCCTGATTTTAACCGTATGCCAACTACCGAACATCAAGGCTTTATCATTTTTGTTATATCCCTCTTGCAAATAGCGGCTTTTCTATGCTATTATAGTATCAGATAGTCATTGTATACGAACATAGAAAGGAAGGAATATGATGACTGACACCACTGCTTTTGACCGCCAATTGGGCGATGTTGTAGGGCTGATGACACACGCGTTGCGTGCCGGCTACAGTATGCAACAAATTTTCGAGAAATTATCCACACTCGACGTAGAACCCACGGTAAGTATTTTCAAAACCCTGGTAACCGATCTGCAAACCGGCAGTACGCTTGACGAGACATTTGCACACGTACAAGAAACCTGGCCCTCCCCTTATCTCGCGCGCGTTATTGCCGTGATACAGCAGCAACACCAGCTAGGAGGGAATCTGGCCCTTATGCTTGATCCGGTGGGTGAGGAAATTTTAGCGGAGGTTGGCACCGACAAAGCCCTTTATTCCGAAATGCGTGAGATGGTCAGACAACTCGGCGGCACAGTTCCAGAACGGCTTTTAGATAGTCCTGTCTGACCATAGCAAAAGAAAAGGACATCAATCTAGCCACAGCACCAACCCGAACTATATAGGTGGATCAAGGCTCTCATTGCGGCAGGGATTCCTCTGATCATCAAATTCAACGGTCAGTAGACTATGAAGTATTACTGGCTGTCCTGGATAAAGCGCGGGATTGGGTGTATATCCGGTAGGACAGGTTTTCTAACCTGTCATTATGAGACAGACAGGAATGTCTGTCCTACATTAACGATTCGAAATGTCGAATCCAGATTGAGCGATTGCTGTGCGCGGCGGTTTTCTTCTAGTCGCATATAGGCTCCGGTGACCCAATAACCGCTGGAGGATTCCTTGAGATAGTATGCCGGAAAGCGATATGTGCCATCGCCGGTACGGAAAGCTTTCAAATGTAACAAGCTCTCCTGGAACCAAGTATGTTGGCGTGCAACCGAGAAATGTGACATCAATTCCAGTCGTTGGATAAAATAGCCAGCCTGCCCATTGCTCATAGTATCAAAGCCGCTAAAACCCGGCAGATGGACACTCCATCCCATTGAAAAGTAACGTCGTGGCCCTACCCGCATCACACCGTAACCCTCGTTGAAAGCTTGATAATCAGAATGCAGGATATAGGCGATAATGGTATCAATCTTATGTTGCGTTGTTTCATTGAGGCTATCTTTGGGATAGTGAACCAGAGCATAGATGTCGTGGATGGAGGGTAAGATACTGTTAAATTGGGGCGCGATGAGAGGCCTTTTGCGGAAAGGATTATTGGGATAGTCGCCAAAAGTGTCCTGGTCAATGTAAATATCGTGATTCCCGGTCCTGGCCAACGTATACAGAGTATCTAACCGCTGCAAGAGACACGCGCGAATAGCCGGCGTATCGTATCCTAACCACGCCAGGCGTGCCACGATCAATATCGTCTCAAACCAATTGATACCCTGCTCAACCGCTAACTGCGTCTCTGCTTTCGTTGAAACGTCGCTGTAATCCGCCTCGCTGATATCACCGATGGTTTGTGCTTGCATATCTAGCCAGTGCAGAAAGGATTGCATTTTTTCATCCAGCGCGGGTATTCCCGCGTGCAAGCCCAGGTCACACAGTTTAGATACCGCGTTCTCAAATGCCTCGGGTTTAGAGTGGTGAAGACTGGAAAGGTCCTCATTCGGTTTCCCCACCCTGGCCAGCCACAATCGCGTTATCGGACTGGCGAGCAGGTCATCGCGAAGCTGTGCAATATCAATATTTACAGAGGGATCCAGTAATTCCTTCGCTACACGATAGCGGATAGCCGGACCGCCGTTTTCAAAAAGCCATTGTAGCAGATCTTTTTCGTTCATACCTACATCCTTAAAATGCCGCCTTAATTACCGCCAATCAAGTACAGTATAACCACGAGTTTAATATCCAAAGAACAATTGACTCAAATGATCAACAACCATAGAAATTTTCTGCTTACGCCCCGGGAATGACCACCACACACTTCCCAATCCACAAACAGTTGCTCCTTTGGATTCACACAGCGTTTTCATTTGGGCAAGGGTTTGGTTGCGCCCCCATTTAGCAGGGAAAAAGCCGGTTACCAGACAGGCAACCTTTTTGCCTTCTAATGATGTGATTTGCTCTAGGTAGACACGCATGGGCGGCGCCGGAGTCCCGCCCCGCACGGGACAGGCAAATACCAGGGCATCATAGGTATCAACGGGTGGAATAGTTTTAAGTGAAGCAGTCGTATCCCCCATTTTTAGAGGCACAACCGTTTCGAGTTGCGCTAACGTTACCATGTGCCCACTCGCAGATAATTGCTCTTGCAGTTTTCTGGCGACGTTTAGCGTATGACCTGTATGAGAATAGACAAGAATGCCGATATTCACTTCACCTCCTAAAAATTACTTTGTCAGAACGGTATAAAAGTCAATGATATTACTGTCGGGATCCCTAAACCAGAGCGATCTACTTCCCCATGAATAAGTCGCCGGTAACTTTACAAACTCCACCCCTAAAGTTTTGAGTCGTTCATACTCCACATCCACATCCTCTACTTCAAACATCAGGGTAACGCTCCCATAACCGGCCCCCTGCGTAGAAAGCGGAGCCATATCCTCCATCCCCTCCACTGAAAATATAGCTATGTTTGCGCCCTCAGTATTCAACTCGACGTGAACATCATCGCCCTCAGCTTTTACCCCCAGTATCCTAGTATAAAAATCAGCCAAAACAGATACATTATGTGTGACAAGGCATATTCCTGAAAATTTCACTTTGCATCTCCCCCTTGAAAATAGGAATAACGAATTACGGATTCAATTTTTCATTCCACTGCTGTTGAACGCACAGCGTTAATGAGAAATTCCTCTAAAAATGACAATAACAAACTAAAAAAGGAATGAATTGGTTTCTCGATAACATTCCTCGCTTGGAAACGGCATATTACGTTTTATGCATTACAAATTACACAATGATTACCATCCGCTCTATATGCCATTTCTATAGTACCGTTAGGAATAAAATTCGACATCAAGTATTGAAAAGATTGCTCTCGATCTTCGCCCCCCTCGTTGGATAAAAATAACTGCTCGCAGTAGATGGCAATATCTACCACGATACGCTCATAACGATAGTAGGCTAAAGCAATGGGGTTAATCTCCGTTGGTCCATACCCTTGGTAAAACAGGGTTTCTTCTTCCCGTGCAGTATGTCCGACAAAGCCCTGCCCGCCGCCGACGAACATCAAATCGCGCTCTTTGGGAGCCATAATAGGATCATCCCAATCCACAATGTAGAACGCGCCATTACTCCCAATCAGAACATTGCCAGCATGAACATCAGAATGACATAATACAAATTCTGGTGGTCGGGTTTGAAGAATTTGCGCAAGTTCCTCAGCACGTTTAACAAGATAAAGAACCTCATCACGCTTAGCTTTCAAAAACGCCGCCAGATTTATCGCAACCGGGTCTTCGAAGTCATCATCCTCAAGCCGCGCCAATGACCTCTTTACACTTTCGCGCCAACGTGGCGAATAGGTCTCTCGCCGGATGCTCTTCCTGAGTGGTGGAGGAAGTTCAACAGCATGAATCCTTTTGAGCGCCAATCCAAATTCCTGCCAATGTTGATCGGACATAGCGATCTCATACCCATTGCACCCCTTCACAAAAGGATAAAGGATCACCTTAAAAGTATCCAGGGTTGCCCAGAGTTGGCCTATACGGGTCATCAAGGGAGCGATAATTTGCTCAATACCCCGCTCGCTGAGAAATTTAGGTAATGTCACAGACGTTTCATCAAAAACACCGCTTCTTAACTTCAGAAAATATAGCATCCCATCATCCGCCACAACATGATAGACGGCAGTGTTCATATCGGCCCCGATAGGCAGAAACGCCACCTGGAGGGCATGAACGCCATATTCATCTTGTAAGCATATAACAATCTTTTCTTCTTTCAGGTCAGGTTTTTCAAGCATAAGTACAGATGAGACTGGATGCTAACTTTGATAGTTCATTATCCGTGAAACACGTACGGTAGCACACTGCCCGTGATGAACCGTCCCGCCTCGGAGCATAGAAATGCGATCCCCTCGGCAACATCTTGAGGTGTAATATTCGTTCGCTGCTGCCAGGCTATACCGTGATCGCACATTTCAACAGCCCCTTCCAGGCTCTCAATCGCTGCCACAGGGCCTGGTGCGATAACGTTAACCGTCACTCCGTTCTTCCAGGCTTGCTCCTGGGCCAACAGCAGAGCTTGTACCCTGGCAGCTTTACCCACGTTATAGGCATAAGCGGGCGAGAGCATTCGCGGATGCATCGCCAGGCCAATAATCCGCCCCCATCCCCGTGCATACATACCGGGCAGCACGAGTGGCATCAGATAGAAGATCGGTGCAACCTCTTGCTGCAGATCCTCGAGCGCCCCTGCGGAGGCAAGTCCTTCCGGCGATTCTGGATGCCAACCGCCGCCGGGGCCTATGATACAGATATCTACCTGGCCAAAGCGCTCGACCGCCGCATCAACCAGCGTCTTACATCCGTCGGCTTCAAAGACATCCGCCTTGACAGCAATAGCACTCCCCTCACGACGCTCGATGTGATCGACTATGGCCCTGGCACTTTGCTCGCTTGTACGATAGTTGACCACAACCTTCGCCCCTTCACGCGCCAACGTCAGTGCGATACTGCGCCCCATCCCGTCGCCTGCCGCGCCTGTAACAATAGCAACCTTGCCTCTGCAATTCATACCATATCCTCCGCGAAAATGAGAAATCAGAGGAAATCCTTATACTCATCGAGTTTTGTTCAATTCCAAGAGATCCCACTTGTTCCCATAAAGATCCTTAAATACCACAACCGTGCCATAGGATTCTACCCTCGGCTCTTCACAAAAGATAATACCACGCGATTGCATATCCCGATAGTCACGCCAAAAGTCATCGGTATGCAGGAAAAGAAACACACGTCCCCCCGTTTGATTGCCAATGTACGCCTCCTGATGCGGTGAGGACGCTTTTGCTAACAGCACACAACTTTCAACTGCATTGGGAGGCGCGACGAGAACCCACCGTTTTCCATCGCCCAAGTCCGTATCCTCAATAAGATCAAACCGGAGTTGGTGTATATAGAACGCAATTGCTTCGTCATAGTCACTTACGAGTAGGGTGATGTAGCCTATCTTTTGCTTCGCCATCGTTTCCTAGACATAAAATACTCTTAAAGCATAAACACTGTTAGCAAAATCATTGCTTAATCGTCAATCATAATGTTTAATTGGCGTTGATATGCTTGCAAAATAGCATTATATCATTAGCCATATCATATTCATCACAACGAAATTATCAAAAATCATTCACATCAGCACGCAACAAGGAATATGATTCCACATTGTGATATGTACCATGATGAAAAATCGCCCCACGCATAATACCCTCTAATATAAATCCACATTTTTCAGCGACACGCTTCGACGGAATATTCTCAGGGTCTATGGATATCTGAAGCCGGTTAATCTTTTTAGTTGAAAAGAGATATTTAACAAAGAGAGCCAACGCTTCTGTAGCGTAGCCTTTATTTCTATTGACTTCATCAAACACCGCATATCCAATCTCCAAAGCATCATGGTATCCCGCATGAATGAAGGAAATAGTACCTGCAATTTGATTTGAAACACAAATAAGGAGCGTACCTTGGCTATCTCCCCAAAAGCAATTTTCCTGGAATTGCCTTTGTTGTTCTACTTGCGTAGGCAAATCCCAAGGAACATAATCTCCTCGGTTTTTGATATCACTTAGCAGGTCAAACAATATATCGAGATCTGATTTTCGTACGGTACGTAAAATAATCTTTTCCCCTCGAATCATACTAACTCCATTCTCTATCCAATTTATACACTTCTTGCGTCAGAGTGAAGGTCGGGCCACCATCGTCATTTAACCCAACATAGCACATGCCGATTTTCTCCATCACACGCTTTGAGGCAATATTCTCTGGTCCAGTAGAGCCATTCACTGCTGCAAGGCCCATATCATCAAATGCATACGCCAAGATTGCCCTTGCAGCCTCCGTAAACAGCTCTCCTTTTAAAGGGGAGAACTTACATTTTCGGTGAAAAGCCGGAACGTTAGTGCGCATAACTTGTGGGACAACAAAAGCGCGATTTGGAAATCGCGGCTACATCCCAAGCCTTATGCGCGCTAACAATTATGTTATGCTTTTAGATTGAAGACAGATACATCATCCAGGGTACCGACCAAAATATCAATCTGTTCCCCCTGGTGAGGCGCCCAGTAGAGATTCGTACCACATTCTGGGCAATGGTACCAGACCCCATAATTGTCGCATTTAACGCCGGTACTTCCATGCACAATAGAGAGTTCACCTTGGGTTAGAGAAAAGCTATCTCTCGACACCGTAATGAATGGAACCTTCAACGTCCCGGTAGCCTTCTGGCAGGCCTTGCAATCGCAATAACTCTGCCCTAAAATCGATCCACTAACCGTGTACTCAACTTTGCCACAATGACAACTGCCACTTGTTTGAATCGTCTTTACTACACCTGAGGTACTCATTTATTTTTTCCTTGTTCTTTAGTATATTAGTTAACATCATTTTTTATCCTCAGTTTTCAATAATCTTCTTCGGTAGCGATCTACCTTACTTTTAATCTCACTGCGATACTGTTCCAGATAATCTTCAACTAGCTTTCCCCGATCTGTCGGCGCAAGCGGTGTTGCCGACTGACGATTTTCTTCGAGGTAATCCAAAAAACGTGCTAACTCCGGTGCAAGGTATATACGTACACCGGACCCTTTTACGCATACTTCGTATCGTTTATCTCCAAGACTCTCAATCTCCGGTTTCCTGAACCACAGTTGGTAAGGATTGCCATAGCCTGAAAAGGTTGTGGGATGTTGAGAAAACAGGGATTTGAGTGCGCGCTGCAGGCCTTGCTGTCCACCAGGACCACACAACACCATCCGCACCCCATAGACATAGCCTTCCGAACCTCCCTGTTCATCGCGGACATCCACACTCTCAACGGTGAAATCGCCAACAGTGTCACCGGGAAATGGAAACCCCATCATCGCGCGGAACTTTTTCGCAAATGGCATGTCTTTATCCCTTAGCCTTTCCAGTGATGAAGTTGGATCCTCTCCAAGTTTAGATAGGCCGTCAACTTGCCAACGTGGTGCTGCCCATGGCGTAGGCCATACATAAGGCGGTGATATACGCTTCGGAACTTACTCTCCTCATAATGGTCGGCTCCACTTAATTCTTCGAGGGTCAATGATTCGAAAACCTCATCCACATAATCCTGGGTCCGCACCGCGTACCCAAGCACTTCTGCACGTTCACAAGTGTTATTGGGCGGGGTGAACAACCGAGGGTCAATATCTTTGCCAAAGGGGTGCATGTGAAACGTCTTATCCTTGGGACCTAGAAAGTTGTGTATCCAGAAGATGGTGTGATATACCTCACGCCAAAAAGGCACACCGGCAAATTCTTTGTTCCAGAGTTCATCCGGGCATCCTTCAAGCACACTTTGATACATTGCGAGGGTGCTATGATATTGATGTTTGAGTTCAGCAACCAGTGGTTCCATACCTTAAACTCCTTAAATATTTTTGTGATCACTTTTCTCAAAGTGGTCAAGTACTATCAACGCAAAAAGGGTGAGCCATTTACTTGGCTTACCCTTAACCTCAACATCTACCCACATCTTGCCATTATACGTCTTATCAAGAAGCCACACCCCATCGGCTGTACGCTGATCGTGGATAACCTGCAAGGGTTTCTCCAACTCCTCAGTCATCGGGGTACCAACAGCCGCCAGAGCCAGCATCGCCTCCAAAATATCCGAGTTGTAGTTCAGGGGAAAGCCAAACTGAGACCAACCACGCTTGGGGCCCCGTTCACCCAAGCCATGCTCGGCCAAGAATTGCGTTCGCCGATTTGCGATCCAGTCCCTGACCAGCTCTCCTGACGGCAGGTCAGCGTGCTTTGGCGCGCGTTCCAAAACCTTTTGCCATGCTTTGCGATTTCCAGGAACATAGATAAAGACTTGATGAGCGATCAAGATTTGGGAAATTAATACAATAGCGTCTTTCACCACCGGTGATCGTTCCTCTGCCGGAATCTCACCAAAACAGAACAACAGCTTGGGAAGGGCCATATAGCAGTGTGATAGAAGACTGTAGCTCATTCCCCCGCATTTGATACCCCGGTCGGCCAGGATGCGTTCCGCCAAGCTCTCGGTTTCCTCTTGTACAACAGGATGTGTACTGTAGCCAAGCCGTCTGAAGGCCGTAAGCAGGTTTGCGGTCAGGCACTGCCACCCGTCCTTGATCACCCACTTGCGGTGTTCCAGGAGGTCATGCACGCCATCTGCAATATGCGGTTCTTGTCCATCGGCCAAAAATTGGCCTAAAAAGATGACCTGCCAATACTTGCCAGTATACTTCCTATAAACCTGCTTATCATCCTGCCAAAATTGCTCACCATGTGCCAGGATGCCTTGAGTGACGGCGTAATCCATCAACCGTGACCTGGCATCTTGGACTGCGACATCCATCTCCGGCCTATGGAGCAGGTGAGTCAACGTCAACAAGCGGACTGGTGGGTTATCCGCTTGTAACAACCAATGGATAAGCGCATCTTTATTCACGGTGGCCCTCTTTAGAGCACAACTACAATTTTTTCTAATGCCTGTAATCCGGAGGCTTCTGCCTCCTTTGCCAATTGGAGTGACATAACGGCAGCATGGCTCTTAGCGTCAACCGGCAGTATATCCTCATCGGATGCTTCAAATTCTACAATGACCCTGATACTTTTAACCCAAACTACGCGCATTATACTACCATTTATTGACAAATCATGTCATATTTCGATCAGGGAATAGGAAATTTGTTCTATTTACACTTGTGTACTACGCTTAATTTGTGCGAGCAATTCAATACCATACTGTGCCCAATGACGGACCTTATCATTCTTATCATCAAGCGCGTGCCGCAAAAGCTGCTCTGCATCGGGATGATCTGTCCACAACAGGGCTTTGATGGCATTGCGCCGCGCGTGGTCATTGCGGGGTTCCTGTGCCAATTCCGCCAGCCGCCGGTGCGCACATGCGTCATCATACCAGCCAAGCATCAACGCGGCGTCATGCTCGCGATTGTGACGTGTACTCATGGCTAAAACCTCATCTAGTGTCGGTGTTCCGGAAATCCGTTCAAGAATGCAGGCAGCGTTCTTTCGGATATTGGAATCCGGATTATCCAACAACTTTTTAAGATAGGGGATGCTGGCCGCGCCGATGCGTTCCAATGCTCTGTCTACCGGTAGCGATACCCACATGGATTTAAAATGCTTAAGGGCTTCAATGAGTACGGGAATAGCAGCTTCGCCGTGCCGGACACAGAAGTCCACCCAACACGCACCGGCCATATCATCATGTGGCATAGCCAGCAGCGCGGGCAGTATCTCCGGCGGGCCAACTTGTGACAGTGCCTCTGCCACGAACCAGCGTGTATCGGCATCCTCATCCACCAGTGCGGCGATGAAAATGGGAAGTTCCTCTTCTTTGGGATCTAACATCAATTGCCACACGGCGAGGCGACGTTCGTGCGCGGTGGTGTCTCGCCCTGCGATTGATTGCCGGGCTACATCGCCGCGCCCCGTAAACGGGGCTGAGAGTATATGTGCTGCACCGGCTTCATCGGGTATAGTCATGTCATCTTTCAATGGCGGATAAAATCGTGCCTGCTCCCCAAACGGTTTAAGCACTTCTGCCAACAACGTTGCCGCGCAGCCGTGTGCCACCCCTGGAACGGTGCGCCAAAAATCGCGCGCCTGCACCAGATAGATACTGGCCTGCCACGGGCGGAACGTCGCCAACTCTTCGCGCAACAAAGGTGTATTGACCAACCCCGTGTCCTCATTAACACTGTACGGCATATTTGTGCCCGGCGGGCAGTGGCGGTTGTGTTCGTTGTAATGCTGCCGGGCGCGCTTGTTGAGGAAAACCATCAAACGATGGTAAATGGCTTCGCGTACCTCAGTTAATGGCACAGTACTGGGGCCGAGGGTATGCGGAAAACACTCCGCCGGAATAACGAGGTGCAAGCTGTGATGTCCCGTGTACTTGAGCCAGTAATACACGCCGAAATCATCCAGGATATCCATCACCGGCAACATGGCTTCAAAACATTCCTGCCATAGAAAACTGTCCTTTTCAATGACGAAATCGTAGCCCCAAAGTGTGTCTTTATCCCACGAGTGGGCCGGATGATAGCGTTCCCAATTGATGCGGAAGTAAGGGTATTCGGTACGTTCGGGGTTGGCCTGCATCAAATCCAGCGACTGCATCATCAGCGCGTGCAACTCCGCCGGGTCTTCAGTATACACCCAACTTTGCCTGCTATAGCCCGGCAGAAAGCGCACATGCCAGCGCTGCATTGCCTGGAGGATCTCGTTGAGAATTTCCGGCCGCGAATAATAGGCGCGAACTTCATCAATCGTCGGTCGTCGTCCGGGTGTAATAATAGTCATATCTAGCTTATCCCTTCACACCTAACTGCTTCAAGATATACCCAATGCGGTTGTGGAGTACACGGCTTTCCGGGGCATCATCGGCCAATGTGGTTTGCAGCGGGGCGATAGAAGCTTCGCCGATGTTGACCAGCGCGCCCGCGGCCTCATTGCGGGTCTTGCCGTCGTCATCGCCCAGGCAGCGGATGAGGTAGGGGATGGAACGCGGATCTTTTGCCAGACCCAGGCCATGCACCGCGCCACGATGGGTGAATTTGTGTTCACGCTCAAGAGCAGCGATAAGACCGTCCACTGCCTCCGGTGTACCAATTTCGCCCAATTTATGCGCGTACCACATTGTTCGCCAATGAGTAAGCGTCTGTAACTGTTTGGCCAAATAGGGAACGCAGCGCGGGTCGCGGAGTTCGGCCAAAAACTCCATCGCCGCCTCTTGCCTATTAGCATCCTCAGAGGTCAGTAAGTCAGCCAAAATATCACTACCGCGCGGGTCGCCCTTGCTGGCGAGATAGTAGGCAGCCGCCGGAAGGCCATGTTCGCTCAGGGCCAACTTTTCCAAAGCGGCCCGCCCGGCATCTCCAAGAGCTTCCAGAACCTCGGTTGCAAGTTGCCCATTTTCCCACGTCGCCTCGCGCATAAACTGTACCAGACGTTCCAGATCCTCTTCACCAACCAGGTCTTTCAGTGCGCGAATGGCCTGACGGCGCACATCTTCGTTACCATCATCCAACATTTGCAGGATAGCGGGTTTGATATGTGTGGATACAGGATACGGGATACGGGATACGGAATTGGTAGCATCTGCTGGAATGTTTATAGCCCTGGCAATGTAGCCCAGGCAGATTACGGCGTGTTTTCGTACCTTGTCCTGGTCGCTGCTGAGCGCGGCGATGAGTGCATTTACGGCGGGGATACCAATGCGGGTGAGGGCTGAGAGTGCTTTGCGCCGTACTCGCGAGTAATCATCGCCCAGCGCGGCGATGAGCAGGTCTACGCTGCGCGGATCGGCCAGTTCTGCCAACGCAGTGACAAGATCGCGCCGCAGATGACGGTTGGAACTTCCCGCCGCCAGTAACACCAAGTCGGTGATTTCCGGTCCCAGTGCTGCGAGCTGTTGCGCCTGTTTTGCACCATCGTGCCGGCTCCATGTGCCCATCTCGCGCATAAGCTGAAGCGCCTGTAATTTGACGCGCTGACTGCCGGTCAAATCCGTTGCTTCCTGTACAGGTCGCACGATATGGAACGCGCGGCTCCAATCCCCGGCCATTGCGCCGACCAGACACGCGGACACGATAAGCGCATCGTAAGATCTATCTGTATTTTCTATCAGGGCATCAAGCACCTTCTGCCGCAAGCTCTCGCTCTGGGTCAGCAAATAGGCGGATTGCGCGCCGGCCGTGGTGTACGTACGCAGGTTCCCCATCATCTGCAACAGTACGGGAAAGACGTCCTCTTCAAAGTGGAGCAACACGTCCACGGCAGCGACGCGAGCATATTCTTCTTCCTCAGCTAATAGCTTGTAGATGCTGGCCGGTGAAAGGCCCGCTGGACTGGGATCATCCGCGCCATGCAGGAGATAGGCTTCCAACGCCAGCCAGCGTGTGTCTGGATCTGGAATATCCAGGCTATCCAGCAGGCTTTGTTCGGATAAAACTGTACCGGCAGCTAACTTCCCCCATATACCGTATGCGCCATGCGCTCGGGCAGTCTGAGCGATAGTGGTACGGTTGGGTATGAAGTAAGTATTGTTGACCCTGGCTTCCTGACTTTTCATCGCCTGCAAACATGCCGCTAAATTCTCGGCATCTATCGCGTCAGATACTTCATGCCAAGTGTCAGTGCGTACCTCAACCCAATGCAGGTTTGCCATCCAGGGCCGGAAGGATGCCAGTTTTCCACGCGCAATAGGCAAACAGACGAGGCCGGTATCTTCGTTGAGACTATAAGGCATCCGTGTAATTTCCGGCAAGTGATGCGCCTGCGCGTTGCTCCATCCGGTGATGTAGCGAGCAAGCTGCCCCGCGTTTTTTCCACGAAAGCCAGGCGGGATAAGATCGGCAGGGATGACGATGTGCAAACTGCGGTGCCCACTGAATTTGTGACGGTAGCGCACGTGGTATTGCTCCATCAGGGTAACCACCGCGCCTACGTCACGGAACGAATCTCGCCACGTGGGCAAGTCCGTTTCGAAGACACAGTCCTTGACACGACTCTGGCTGCTGCCGGTGGGTCGTTGCCATACAGACTGGTGAAATGAAGGGTAATATTCCGGGCGTGTTTCGCGGTTAAAGTCAGGAAATGCGCCAGTGATTTTATCGACGATGTAGTGCCGCAAGTCATCTATAGTGTCTGCTCTGACCTCATCGTGTTCCCAGTTTGGCTCCCAGTGCATCTTCTTAGAGATAACAATGACGACGCGATAACGTGTGAGCAGGTCGAGCATAAAAGTCAGAAAATCCTCGCGGGTGTAGTAGTCTAACACCTCGCCGAGGGTAGGGTTTCGTCCTGGCGTTATAGTTTTCATCATCTATTCCTTTGATTACTATTCGGCTATATCCTCAAAAACGATCTGGTATCATGAAAGCCACCAAAATAGGGGAAAATTATCTCGATTTCGGGCCACCCTCGAAATTGAAATAATATCTTTAGGAGTAACCATTTAGTTTTGTGAGCGATTATCATTTTCTATCACCAGCGCCAGACAGAAACGAGGGTTTGGGGGTGTTTTTTCGTTGGCGGGCGTAGCCCGCCAACGAAAAAACACCCCTTTCCTGCGGCTTTAGCTGCTTTGCTGCCGTCAATGGCGCCGTTTGCTCACAAAACTAAACGCATACCTTTAAGATTTCTTTTGTGAACTTAAGAGCTTGATAACTCCTTACTGAAGTGGATAATCAACTCATCATCAAAACGATAGGATTGCCTTTCTTCGACCGGGATACCATCGTAGTGAACACCATGGCCATCAAGAATATAGCCCAGCTTCGAATACAAACGCTGTGCCGCGTTATAGCCGGGATGCAGACCTACGCCAATCCCAATGTGATCGCCACGTGTGGCAGCAGTGGCCTCACAACATTGAATAAGCCGGGTTCCAATGCCCTGTTTACGGTAGGCCGGCAGCACATTGAGATCTTGGATTTCCGGGATACCGGCTTCCCGGAAATGCACGTAATCCGGTCGCCACACAAGTTTTACGTGTCCAACGTAATGACCATCTTCAACCGCAACATAAAAGACGATGTCGTTGCGTTGTTGCTGTTCCAGACAAGCCGGGAAATACCCTTCCGGCTTCGTCCAGCCCATCCGGCTGAACTCAGTTTGGCAGACGTCAACCCATATCGTGTTAAGTTCAACAATTTGTATCATAGTTTCCCTCCATAATATAAGTGTGTTGCACTTTTCGAAGCGCAATACACTTATTTTCATATCATTGAGCTAAAATTGGATATGCACCCAGGAAGCCACCGGCGACAAAGCACAAAAAAGACACCCATCCATACCTCAACCCTTCTCAACGAGATCAGTTGGGGTATAAACAGGTGCCTTTTGCTGGAAAGACATACTCCCGCTTGACAACCCGACTAGGTTGCCATATAGTTTTTTTAGGGCCAGCGCGGGCCATAGAGCAATTGCCTGCTTTCGGCCCGGTGTGGGATGGGGTTTCACCACTCCACATAAGGAAAGTATAGGGGAAATTAGGGAAATGTCAATTTGAAATCGAGCCACACCGGACAAAGTGGAGACTTACAAGGAGGCTATGTGAGCATGCAACTGTTCGAAAAAGGTGTCATGAAACTTAACAGCCGTTCTTACGTAACATAATAGGGAAAGACATGTGAAAGGAGGGAACCATGTCAGATTCAATTTTAGTTGTTTATGCTACTCGTTATGGCTCCACGCAGGAGGTTGCCGAGAAGGTTGCAGCGACACTGCGGGAGAGTGGATTGGCAGTAGATATTCAACCTGCGCGCAAAGTGCAGACCGTGGAAGGTTACCGCGCGGTAGTGTTGGGCGCGCCGCTCTACATCGGAAGTTGGCTCAAGGATGCGCAGCGGTTTCTAAAGCAGCATCAAGAGGCGCTTACGCGTTGCCCGGTTGCTATTTTTTCCCTGGGACCTACGCGCGCGGATGAAGAAGGAGACCCGGAAGTGCGCGCTCAACTGGATCAGCAACTGGAAAAGTACCCCTGGCTCAAGCCCGTCGCGGCAGAGTTGTTTGGTGGTAAGTATGATCCAACCAGGTTGCGTTTTCCTGATAGCTTGCTGGGAGCATTACCCGCCAGTCCTCTGCACAATATGCCGGCCAGTGATCTGCGGGATTGGGACACAATTCACACCTGGGCAAGTGGCCTGGTCGACAAACTTTAACGAATGGATGTAGAAATCTATTATTTCTCCGGCACAGGAAATTCTTTCGCCCTGGCGCGGGAAATCGCCGGGAAGTTTGGCGGAGCGCTGTACGCTATTCCGGCAATGATGGATCAGGAGTACATCAGCCCACAGGCTGATGCGCTGGGACTGGTATTCCCTGTCTACCATAAGGGAATACCGCTGATTCTCAAACGTTTTGTAGACAAAATGGTGGCGCTGGAGAACCGGTATCTCTTTGCTGTTTGCACGTATGGCGACACACCCGGCCTTGCTCTTCCTCATCTGGCGAAACTCATTCAGGCGCGTGGTGGAAGCCTCGCCGCCGGATTTGGTGTGCAGATGCCCTTCAACTACCTCACACCTACCTTAAAGCTCAAAGGTTTTCTCGACGCGTTTACACTGCGAGAAGTCCCTGTTGAAAAACAACGAGCTTTGCTTGCGACTGCACCGCAGCACGTTGAACGGATTGTCGCGTATGTGCGTGCCAGGAAGTCGGGGGATTTTGCGATCACGTCCGACTTCCTGACGCGCCTGGCCGATCACTTCGACCTGAACGAGACGCTTGGAAAATCGGTGTGGTTGAAGGTGGCTGGTGTGACAGAGCCAACCACACTGTCCTTTTTAGAAAGCCGCCAGTTGATGGACCGCGCGTTTCATGTCGATGAACATTGTATCGGCTGTGGAAACTGCGCCCGGATTTGCCCGGTTCGCAATATTCGTATGGTGGACAACGCTGGTGACTCTCACCGGAAACCGCAATGGCAGCAGCGATGTGAGCAGTGTTTTGCCTGCTTGCAGTGGTGTCCACAACAAGCTATTCAGTTTGGAAGCAACACTGCTGGCCGGAAAAGGTATCATCATCCTGATGTCAAACTGGCAGATATGTTTTTGTTCTCTTGATTACTTCTTTTTTGTAAGTTATTGGTTTGCGTGATTTATAAATTTAACGGAGGGTATCTCAATGAAAGTTTTAGTTGTTTACGATTCGGTCTTTGGCAATACAGAGAAAGTTGCCCAATGCGTGGGCGAGGCGTTGGAGGCGCAAACCCTGCAGGTTGGGGATGTGAAGGCGGAACATCTGGCCAGCTTAGATGCGCTCATTGTTGGCTCGCCGACCCGCGCCTTTAGTGCAACCCCGGCCATCAAATCCTGGTTGAAAAGCCTATCTCCCGGCAGCTTACAGGGTGTTAAAGTCGCGGCTTTTGACACGCGCATGGATGTAAAAGAAGTGAATTCGCGTATCCTGACCTTCTTTGTCAAGATATTTGGCTACGCCGCCGAACCGATGGCAACCCGGCTGGTCAAAAAGGGCGGCGCTCAGGCTATGCCACCGGCGGGATTCTTTGTGAAAGGCTCAGAAGGACCGTTAAAGGATGGTGAGCTGGAACGCGCGGCGGAATGGGCGCGGCAACTTTTATCTTAGCTCGCACTGAGTTCAGCATCGGATCGGAAGTATTAACTTCTGTCCACAGTGCGCCGTACAAATCTACTCAAGATTTCCGGTTCAGTCAAGTACCGATGTAACCGGAAGGTATCATCACCCATCAGTTACTTACAAAGACATAGCTGCACAACGTTAAATCAGGAAGCGCAAAAGGTCTGAGGGTGTCTCATTTGAGGAGAATAAAGAAATGAACGATAGACAACCGGGTTTGTTGGAATTGATTGTTAAAACGAGTGTTTCACACACAATGAGTTATTTTTTGATGGGCCTTATCGCCTCTACATCCCTAAATTATGCAGCTAGATTTGCCCGTCCCGAGATGATCTGCTGGATGCGACAACTTGACGATCCCCTAGTGATGGCGGGGCCGTTGTTCCAGCCCATCCGGGGCGTTATCTTTGCACTGGCCTTTTACCCACTGCGCGAGATTGTGTTCAAAAAACGCGGCTGGCTGGTAATGGGGTGGCTGTTGACAGCACTGGGTATCCTTTCCACGTTTGGCCCGGCCCCCGGCTCAGTCGAGGGTATGATTTATACAGTGCTCCCTATTCTGGGGCAGATTACTGGGTGGCTAGAGGTTGTACCTCAGGCGTTTTTGCTTTCCGCGCTTCTTTTCTATTGGGTCAAGCATCCCGAAAAACGCTGGCTAAATTGGGTGTTAGGGATAGGGTTCGTGTTAATACTCCTTCTCCCCATTCTAGGCTTATTAATAGGATAAATTTTGGAGAATGTATGGATAACTAGACTGGCGTGGTCGGAGACCAATCAAAGCAAACTAGGGTCTATTAGCAGGCTCAGGCTGACCTCTGACCGTGCCCCCCTTGATACGACTTAACATGTTTGTAGTTTTGCACTACAATGTAAATGTTAAGTAATTATCACGTGGAGGGGCAATGAAGAACAATCCATACATAGGTCCACGGCCCTATACTTGCCAGGATCGGGATAATTTCTACGGTCGCAATCGCGAGGCGCGCGATTTACTGGCCAAGATAATGGCCGAACGTGTTGTACTCTTCTATGCCCAATCGGGAGCGGGCAAATCTTCATTGCTCAATGCAAAGATCATCCCCGCCCTTGAAGAAGATGGATTTCATGTCCTGCCTGTTGCCCGCGTAGGGAGTGAGATACCACGGGACCTTGACCCTGGTGCAGTACAAAATGTATTTGTTTTCAGCGCGATCCTCACACTCGCAGGCAGAGAAGCTATTCCGCAAGCCTTAACGCACTATACGTTGGCTTCATACTTACAGGCTACTTATCCAACCTCGGAAGATACCCACCCCCCGTTATTATTGCTGATTCTGGATCAGTTTGAGGAATTGTTTACCGCACATCAAGACCGCTGGCATGAAGCGCGTGATTTTTTCTTGCAAATCAGGGATGCATTGGAAACTGTACCAGGGTTGGGGGTATTGTTCACAATGCGCGAAGACTATGTGGCAGCACTGGACCCCTATACCGCGCTTTTGCCACGTCGCCTGCGCGCGCGTTTTCGTATGGAACGCCTCGGGTTGGAAGGAGCATTGGAGGCTATCGTCAAGCCCGCCCTAAATGCCGGCTGCAATTATGGCGAGGGCGTTGCCGAAAGGCTTGTGGATAATCTGCGACAGGTCAAGGTACAGCAGCTTAATGGTCAGGGGGAACTTGAAGAAACCTACGCGCCCGGCCCTTACGTGGAAGCTGTGCAGCTCCAGGTGATTTGTTATCAGTTATGGGAAAATCTGCCGGAACAGGATGATTATGCCATCCAATGGGAAGAAATTGAACAGTACGGCAATATAGATCAGGCGTTGACGGATTTCTACAACAGTGCGCTTTATGCCACAATGCGTAAAACCGGCACAACCGAGCGCCGCCTGCGTCAGTGGTTCGGCGAACAGTTGATCACACCAATGGAAACGCGCGGGCTGGTTTTACGTAATGTCAGAACAACCGCCGGCTTGCCTAACGAGGCGGTGGATGTGTTGGAACGCCGTTACCTGATCCGGGCGGAAGCACGGGGGGCAACACGGTGGTATGAGATTTGTCATGACCGGCTGATAGAACCCATTCTTACTTCTAATCGCGCCTGGGATGCAGCGCGCGAAACACCTCTCCGTTCTACCGCGCGAAGCTGGCAACAAACCGGTGATGACGCTTTGCTTTACCACGATGGGACTCTGCACAAAGCCCTCGACTGGGCACAGACCCATCCTGACGATGTGGAACCTTTCGTGAGCGATTTTTTGGAGGCCAGCCAAGAGGCCGAAAAGGTGCGACAACAAGTCCGGCGGCGACGTAGCATCACGATGACAGCACTGGCTGCAGGACTACTGATTATGACCGTTCTGACGTTTTATGCCTTCCGCCAGCGTCAATTGGCGATGATCAGCCAGCTTGCCGGACAGGCCCATTCGGCCTGGAATAACACCGGTATTGGCACCCTCCAAAGTTTGTTGTTGGCGACTGAATCTATGAAACGGGAGGCAACACTAGAGGGCCAACAGATTCTGATCCAGGGTGTAGCACTACTCCCTTCTCCCATTGTAACAATTCAACATGAAAAAGCCGCGACCGTCGTCATCTTCAGCCCTGACGGCCAATGGATGGCGTCGGGCAGTGAGGACGCTACAATTCATTTGTGGAATGTTTTAACCCAACAGACTGGACCTATCGTTCGGCACGATGGACCGATCTCCGAAATTGACTTTAGTCCCGATGGGCATTGGATGTTCACCGGCAGCGGAGACCACACGGCGCGCGTCTGGGATGTTTGGGATGAGGCTGTGCCCGAAGTGGCACGGATAATGCACACCGGTCCGGTTGGCGATGTCACGATCAGTCCCGACGGACAATGGGCAGCCTCAGCCAGTGAAGATGGTACTGTTCAAGTGCTGGAAGTCGGCACATGGCGCGCGATAGCACGCCTGGAACTGGCTCCAGATGAGATAGTTGAAGCTCAGGTTGTGGATTTCAACCCTGATGGATCCCGGCTGGCCGTTGGTGGCACGGATGGCAATGTGCGGGTATGGGATATTCCCTCCGGAATCCTTATCGCCGTATTGGAACACGATGATATCAATACCTGGGCAGTGCGGTTCACGAATAATGGACGATGGCTTGTATCCGGCGGCGAGGACAAAACCACGCGTGTGTGGGATGTCGGATCATGGCAAGAAGTCGCGCGCTACACGCATCAGACGAGTGTCTGGTTACTTGCCGTCAGCCCTGATGGTCATCGTGTTGCTTCCGGATTAGAAGATGGGCTTGTCCAGGTGTGGGATATCCAAAGCCAGCGTGTTTACGGGGAGATCTCCCATGCCGGACCTATTAACTATATAAACTTCAGCCCCGATGGACAATGGGTTGCCTCGGCCAGCAGTGACGGGACAGCCCGGGTATGGAGTGCTGAGACCGGGCGTGAATTGGCCCGTGGAATTCACGAAAATGCAGTGTGGGATATCTGTTTTAGTCCTGATGGGGATTGGGTTGCTTCGGCCAGTGAGGACAGCACTACTAAAGTATGGGCTATCCACGAGCGGGCAATGGCCTGGGTTGAACATCAGGGGGATGTGTGGGAGTTAGCCTTTCATCCCAACGGCCGGTGGGTGGCTTCAGGGAGTGATGACGATACTGTGAGAATTTGGGATGCTGCGACAGGTAAAGTTCTGGCCCGTGTTGCGCATAAGGGGGATTTGCGGAGTCTTTTGTTCAGTCCAGATGGCCGGTGGGGTGCGTCGGGCGACAAAAGTGGCCTCATCCAGGTTTGGGAACCGGCAACCGGCCAAGTTCTGGTCTCAATGCAACACGACGCTCGAGTCCGTAGTCTTGCCGTCAGTGCAGATGGGAACTACCTGGCATCCGGCAGTGAGGATGAGACGGTGCGAGTGTGGGATCCGGTCAATGGAACCGAACTGGCTCGGATGCATCACGAAGGAGGGGTTAAGGCCGTTGCCTTTAATCCAAACAATGCGCTATCCGGAAATGGCGTGCAAGTCGCCTCCGGTGGGGGCGATGGCACAGCGCGTGTTTGGGATGTTGCCACCCAGTCAGAGTTGTTGTGTGTATCCCACGACGATGAGGTTTGGGGAGTGACCTTCAGTCCCGATGGTCGCTGGTTGGCGTCGGGCAGCAACGATCACACCATTCGTATCTGGGATCTCCAGACTGGTGTTGAGATCAAACAAATCTCTTTTGTGGGATTTATGGAACCGTTGACCTTCAGCCCCGATGGGCAGTACTTCGCGTTCGGCGGCGGCGATTTCAGCCGGTGGAGTACGGGTACCGGTGACCTTCAGGTCTGGAAGACGGACTCTTGGGAATTAGTGTATCGTAAACAAGAGTACGGTTGGGTGCGAGAGCTTGCCTTCAGTTCTGACGGCAAATGGTTGGCTTCAGCGGAATTTGATGGAACGGTACATGTATTAGATATTGCTCAAAGGACGATTGTTGCCAAAATCAAGCATACGCCACGGGTTTACTCAGTGGCCTTTAGTCCCGACGCGCGTTGGTTGGTCTCCAGCGGGATGGATAAAACAGCACGGGTGTGGTTGTGGAATTCCCAGGATTTGATAGATGCCGTTTGCGCTCGACTGCCGCGCAACCTGAGCGCGCAAGAATGGCGTTCGTGGGTGGGATACGTCCCCTCACGTCCAACCTGTCCGGATTTGCCAACGCCGAAGGGAGGCGAGGGAGCAGGCAAGTAAGCAAAGGGGCAAGAGAGCAAAGGAGTGGAGGAAGAGCTTAATGCGAAAACACAGCATTCATTTCAGCCTGTTGATGAGTATCATTTTGATTGCCGGCTCGGGCATCTACATCCGCAATGTCAGCGCTGCTGCTGCGCCTCCGGGGCAGTCTTACATTGTACGGCCTGGCGACTCGTTAAGTAAGCTGGCACAAATCTACCTGGGCAGTGGACAGACATGGCCCGAAATCGTGACGGCGACCCAGGCTAAAGCTGCTGAGGATAGCAGTTTTAGCCCAATTACCAATCCTAATGTACTGCGCGTAGGGCAGAAATTGTGGATTCCCAAACAATTCCTGCAGCAGGAACTGCCGGTGACGGATGTGCCAGCATCTTTCTCTGAGGATACCGGCCCTCCTGTGACGTACTGGGGCGATGTCACGTATGAACGACGTGCGGCCGATCATTTTGCCGCCATTCGTCCTTACCCCTTACTCCTCGCCAACTTCCTGGCCGAGATGCCAAAAGGCGCGGATCTGCACATTCACCTTTCCGGGGCTATCTATGCTGAATCCTATATTGAATGGGGGGCCGAAGATGGCTTCTGTGTGGATACACATACCTGGATAGCTTCTGCTGAACCATGTGGGACGGGTGAAGTGCCGTTTGCCGATGTTCTTAACGATAGCGTGTTATACCGCCAGATCGTAGATGCATGGTCTATGCGTAACTATCCGCTCTGTTCAATTTCTAACTGTACCGGAAACAACGGACACGATCATTTTTTCGATACTTTTTCTATGTTCGGTGACATTAAGGATAATCGCACGGGCGACATGATTGCCGAAGTTACACAACGCGCCGCTGCCGAGAATCTTTATTACTTGGAACTGATGCTTACATTGAGCGAAAGTAAGGTACGCAATCTAGGTGAGACGGCATGGGTGGAGGGTGATTTCGCTGCAACACGGCAAAATATTCTCGATAAAGGCTTGCGAGATATGCTTCCCCCTTTCCAGGAATTCCTCAATGTAGCCGAAGCAAAATGGCGTGAACTCTTAAAATGCGATTCTGGTGAAGCCGATCCCGGTTGTGAAGTTGAGGTACGTTATATTCATCAGGTCAATCGCCTGCGCTCGCCACAGCAGATCTTCGCCGATATGCTGGTGGGGTTTGAATTGATGCAACTTGATCCGCGCGTGGTTGCCCTCAATTTGGTATCGCCGGAGGACTATCTCGTCGCCCGGCGCGATTATTCGCTCCACATGGATATGTTAAATTATTTGCATAGCGAATATCCCAGTGGCAATATCACCCTCCATGCCGGTGAATTAACGGTAGGATTGGTACCACCGGAGGATCTGGACTTTCATATCCGGGAAGCCGTCGAGGTCGCCCATGCACAGCGTATCGGTCACGGCATCGACTTGATGTACGAAGATTATCCGTTTGAGCTACTAGCTACGATGGCGGAGTACGAGGTCATGGTTGAAATTTGCCTCACCAGCAACGACGTCATCTTGGGCGTGCGCGGCAGTCTACACCCGCTCTATATCTATATGAATCACGACGTCCCGGTTGCGCTTGGCACTGATGATCCCGGCGTCTCCCGTGGCACGATGACCACTGAATACCAGAAAGCTACAGAAGAACAGAACCTGGATTATGTACAATTGAAAACAATGGCTCGCACCAGCCTGGAATATGCCTTTGTCGAGGGTGCAGGCCTGTGGAAAGATTTCGACAAACTCGCTCCTGTCGAGGAGTGTGCTGGCGATCCTCCCGGCGTTAAGCAACTTTCGGACGTATGCCAGGAATACCTGGATAAGAATCTCAAGGCTGACTTGCAATGGGAATTGGAACAGGGTTTCTGGAAATTTGAAGGGCAGTGGTGACGTTACCGAAGGATACAAACATGACAACTGCAACTGAAAAGCCTCTCGTAGATCTGGAAATCCGTATTTTTGCGGCACAGGATGAGGGGTACCCTGTCGAAATCACATTGAGTGGGCAGCAAGAATTTCCCCGTGGCTATATGCCCGTTGAGGTCGCATCGTGGACATCTAGCGGCGACTCCATTGCGGATGGACAACGCCTCTATGAACTGTTATTTGCCGACGGCAAGTTGCGCGATGCCTGGGCCGAAGCGCGCGGGCAGTCGCCGCTGCGCCGTATTCGATTGCGCATTGACCCGGCGGCTGCCGAATTGCACGCGCTGCCCTGGGAACTGTTGCAAGAAAACACCATTATGCTTTCTGCCAATGTCGCCACGCCATTTTCCCGCTATCTACCGGTTGCCTTGCCCTGGGGCGGGACCACCGAAGAATGTCCTGTCCGTGTGTTAGTCGCTATTTCTAACCCTGATGACTTACAGGCGAAATATAAATTGGCGCAATTAGATGTCGCGCTGGAACGCGATATTCTGGAAGCCGCGTTGGAAGGCAATGCCGATCTGGAATTGACCTTCCTGGATGCGCCCGTCACATTAGAACGCCTGGAGGACGCACTCCGTGAAGGTTATCACGTGCTGCATTACCTGGGACACGGTGCCTTCAACCGCCGCCGCAACCAGGCAGCCCTCTATCTCCAGGATGATGCCGGTCATACCCAGATTGTTCCCGATGATATATTTATGGGAATGTTGGCGCGTTTGCAAACACGCCCTGGGTTGGTATTCTTGGCCGCGTGCCAGAGTGCGCTCCGTGCTACTGCTGACGCTTTCGCGGGGCTAGGCCCGAAGTTGGTTGCCGCGGGGGTACCCGCTGTCATTGCGATGCAGGATTTCCTGGCCGTTGAGACCGCGCGCAAACTGAGTGCTGTGTTTTACCGGCGGATGGCCGAACATGGTACTGTGGATTTGGCCTTAAACGAAGCGCGCAGTACCTTATTGACCGCCGGGCGTTCGGATGCTGCCGTCCCGGTTCTCTTTATGCGACTCAAATCCGGTCAGGTATGGGGAGGAGAGGCCGATGTGCGCGGCGCGGTCCTGGGGGCTAAGAATCCCCGCATTTTTTGGTCGGGATTGTTGCGCATGATCCAGCAGGGCAAATGTTTGCCCATTATCGGGCCGGGGGTTCACGGACAGTGGCTGCCCACACCCGCGCAAATTGCACAACGTTGGTCCGTCGAGCATGAATATCCTTTCGATGATCGGAATGAATTGGCCCAGGTCGCGCGGTATATGGCGAGTAGCCAGGGTGAGGATTTTCCACGCTACGAGTTAATGTATGCCCTCCAGGCGATGTTGCGCGATCGTTTGCCGGAAGAACTGCGCCCGGAGGACGAATTTGAAACGGTGTCGGAAATGATTAAGGCCATCGGGTGGCAGAATTTGACGGCGGGCGATCCCAATGAGGTGCATAACGTATTGGCAAGATTAGACTTACCCCTCTACCTGACAACTAACCCTGATACGACGATGGTTGCGGCATTGGCTGCGGCGGGCAAAGACCCGGTGTGTAACATCTGCCCCTGGAATGATATGTTGGAAGGACTACCCTCTATCTTTGCGGATGATGCCGACTACGAACCGACACCAGAGCGTCCATTGGTGTATCACCTTTTCGGCAATGATACAGAAGTAGACTCCCTGGTGGTGACGGAGGATAATTACCTGGATTTCCTGGTGCGGATTTCGGCGGAGATGGAACGTATCCCCGACTACGTGTGGTCTGCGTTGACCAATAGTTCGTTGATGTTCATCGGATATAACCTGGATAACTGGGAGTTTCGTGTCATTATGCGTGGCCTGGTGGCAACCCGCGATCGCCGTAGCCGGCTCAAGCACGTTGGTGTGCAATTGGACCTGGAAAATGTGCAGATTCGTGATACGGATACGGTGCAGACTTTTTTGCAGCAATACTTCCAGGACGCGGACATCAACGTTTTTTGGGGGACGACGGCGCAGTTTATTGCGGAACTTCGTGAGGAACTGGAGAATATATCCGCCCCGAAAAGAAGCAAGGGGGCAAGAGGATAAGGGAGCGGTGGAGTAGAGGCATTACGCCGAATCTGGTTCGTAGTAACGACTTTAAGCCCGAAAAACGACTAGTGCTCTTTCAAGTTATAAATGACGGGTGGTGACCACGCAACTATTGTCCTCTAACTGGATAGGGCGGCGGCTAAAGTCCGCTACGCTACCAAGCCGCCAGGAAAAGTGGGTATTTTTTCGTTTTCGGGCGTAGCCCGAAAACGAAAAAATACCTTCAAAAACTT
>JAFGFI010000015.1 GCA_016931185.1 Anaerolineae bacterium | reverse complement strand
GACACCCTGGTCGCATTTACCAACCAGGGGCGTACATTTCGCTTGCCAGTGGCATCTATTAGCCAGACGCCGGTACGGGCCAAGGGACAACGGATTAACAGCAGTATCACGCTGCGGGAAGACGAGAAGATCGTGGCCTTGATACCGGACAGTGGCGGGGAACATATCGCTATCGTTGGGGAACGGGGCTGGGTCACGCTGATCCGCGCCAGCTTTGTGGGCAAGAACTTAATCCCAGGGACCGTCTATCTCGACACTAAAAAGCACGGGCCATTGGCAGCAGCATGTTGGGCCAATCGAGACGAAGACCTGTTTGTAGTGACGGCACAAGGTCTGGCCATTCGTTTCCCCCTGGCCCGGGTATCCGCCAGTGGCAGCCTGGGGATTCGACTGGAACGGGATGACTCCGTAACCGCCATCACCAGTGTCCAAGAGGAAAGCGGCGTCTTCTTGATTGGGGATGACGGCAAGGGCACAATACGCCTGATGTCAGGCTTTGCGGCCAACAAAAACCCCGGCGGTGGGGGCAAAAAAGCCATTAAAGCCACGCGCCTGGCCGGGATGGTTACAGTAGACGGCGAGACGGACATCTTCGTTATCTCACAACACTCCAAGATTATCCGGTTCACAGCGGATGAAGTACCCTCAAAAACCGGTGTGGTACAAGGCGTCAACTGTATAGCACTGCGCGGTGATGAAGTGGTGGCCTGTACGGCCAGCCGAAACATCAAAACAGAGGAGGCTTAATGAAGAACACTCCTATACTAGAGAAGCCTAATGCACAGAAAGCGGGCTGGGGGAAAGCGAAAGTCACTTACCCTTACACCCACCCCATGTTTAAAGTGCGCACCGACTATGTGAGCCGTCCGGATGGTGCAGAAATTGAATTTTCCTACATCGAAGCCGAAATAGCGGTCATTATCGTTCCGGTGACGGTGAGCAAAGAGATCGTCCTAATCCGCCAATTCCGCTACACCGTTGATGAATGGGGATGGGAGCTACCCGCCGGTGGGAGCCACGACTTCAACGGGGATGATTTAGCAGAGTTAGCCCGCCAAGAACTGATTGAGGAAATCGGAGGAACGGCAGAAGAGATCCGCCCAATCGACACCTTCCATATCGGAGCCGGAATTCTCAAACAGCAGTTCGCAATCTACCTGGCGACCGGGGTCAAACTAGGGACGAATCACCCGGAGCCGGGAGAGTTAATTGAAGTCCATCCCATACCGGCGGAAAAAGCACTTGAAATGGCCCATAATGGAGAGATTCAAAATGGGTCGTGTGCCTACGCGCTCCTACGTTGTGAGTCGCAGATAAGGCAAATACTCAATGATTATTAGACAGGAGGTCTGAATGGAGCGACAAGAAGCACTACCAAAAACCAAGTTGATTTTTGAGCGATATGGTGAGGTCCTAAATTTAAACACCGATGAGGTTTTATTCCAACAAAGCGACCCTAGTGATGCTGTGTACCTTATTGTAGAAGGTGGGCTAACCGTACAATTGAATGTCAAAGGGAAAGCCACGCCTATTTTGCTCAATTACGCAATGCCAGGGGAAATCGTCGGGGAACTAGGGGCGGTCAGTGGGTCACCACGCACCGCCACATTGCAAGCCAACCAACCCACAACCTTATTACGGCTTTCAATGGAACAATGCCAGACACTCCTGGCCGAAACATCCGCTTTGGCCCAACTGCTGATGGATGCCGCGCGGGATCACCTGGTATTTGCCGATGAGACACGGGCCAACTTAGGTGAAACCTACCACCAGATGCAAGAGCACCTGATCGAAACCGAGGGCAAAAAAGAGCAACTCCAGCAAGTTATAGAGATGCGTGACGAACTGACTTCGATGCTAATCCACGATCTGCGGAACCCATTGGGCATTATCGAGACCGGCCTGGAACTTATCGCGCCAATGGGCACAGAGGTCAGCGAAAAGGAGACCTATAAAACAGTGATCTCACTGACCCAGGGGGCGACCAAGAGGCTCCGGCGACTGATTGATGCCCTGTTGGACATTGTGAAGATAGAAGCCGGCAAACTCCCCCTCACTATCAATACCATAAACCTGAGTTTGATGCTCCAGACACTCTTGGAAGAACAGAAACCGCTGGCCGACAATCACTATGCCACTTTAGTAAGCCAATTCCCCCCAGAGTTAATCATACAAGGGGATGCGGAGCTTCTATACCGGGCCATTGTCAACCTGGTTGATAACGCTATAAAGTTCTCTCCCATCAACGGCGAAATTCACATTAACGGGGAACTTACGGAAACCGGATGGGTGGTAGTGAGCGTGATCGACCAAGGCCCAGGAGTGCCGGAAGGAGAACGGCAAAGCGTCTTCGATAGATTTACGGCGAGCAAGGGCGGGACAGGATTGGGCTTGACTTTCAGCAAGATGGCTATCGAAGCCCACGGGGGCCAAATCTGGGTGGAACCTGGCCCGGAAAATAGAGGCAGTGTGTTCCGTTTCCAGATACCGGTAACACCACGGAATCATTAAGCGGATACCGGATAATGATTGATGCTCAGCGGGGACTGTCAAGTCCCCGCTTTATTTCGGGAAGGGGATTTTTGACAGATTTTTTAGAACACGGATTTAACGGATGGGATGGATTGGAAAAAGAATGAAACTACAGCGAATTTGGAAAGGAACGAATTGTGCTTATGGCAAGGGTATACTTGCACAGGAGGTCACGCAAGGCAAGCTATTCGTTGGTTTCCTAATTCGTTGTTGTTATCCTGACAGCAACAACAACAACGAATTTAGAATGGAACGAATTGTGCTTATGGCAAGGGTATACTTGCACAGGAGGTCACGCTGAGCAAGCTATTCGTTAGTTTCCTAATTCGTTGTTGTCATCCAGGAAGAAACAACAACAGCGAATTCAGAATGGAACGAATTGTGCTGACGGCAAGAGCTTGTTTGCACAGGAGGTCGCGCTGAGCAAGCTATTCGTTGGTTTCCTAATTCGTTGTTGTATTATGGGCAAAGCATTGCGAATGCCCCCAAGTTATAAAACAGCTAGGACTTAAGTACTATTTTATTTACCATCATAAAATGTTAGAATGTATCTACATTTCCGTTTACCTACTTAACAACACCATATAATGTATATCTTTTTAGTTTTTTATTTATAATAAAATTTATCTTTTTTAATATTTCAATAACTATTGCGTTGTTTCTAACCAATCTTTAGGAGGGCTAATATGCAAAACGGGTGGCGTTCATTACGGGCTATAATCTCTATGTTGACCATTGTTTCAACAATACTAGGGGGATTTCCCTGGGCAGTTATCCAACCGGCGCAAGCAGCCGCAGCCACCACACAACTTGAGAAAAATTAACGGAAAGTTTAATTTCATTGTGCAAATCATGTTTTTGATACTATATCATACAGTAAATTATCTACTAAATTTCGAATTAGTTTTATGTGCAGTGGCCTACCAAGGCTATCAAGCTTATCATTCCCCCATGGAGGTTGACAGATGAACAAGTGGCGTTGGGTACGCAGTGTGGTCTCGGTGATGACGGTTATGTCGATGCTGTTGGGGATGGTACCGTGGGTCGGACGACAGACGGTGCGGGCGGCGGAGATTTCTAAGCAGCGTGAGTCAAACGGGTTGTACTTACCTGTATTGTGGCAAGTATGGCCAGATGAGCTGGTAGCATCTCCTGCTCAATTTCCGGCAGAGGCTATCCAATCAACTATTGCAACGAGTAATACTGTTTACTTGCCTTTGGTGGCGCAGAATTATGACCCCTCAGTCATTAAATTAAACCTGACCTCCGCTTGGGATAACCGGCTAGTGACACCGGATCAAGTGATTTTTAGAGTGCCGGCTGCTGCATTGCAGAGCGATGCTTATATCAGTTACAAACCTGTTCCTCCAGCTTCTGCTCCACAAGGATTGTTGGCAACCCCGCGTGGATTTGAAGTTAAGGCTTTTACGCATAGCGACGAACCTATTACAACATTTAATGCTCCTGTTGTGGTACGTGTGCCTTACGCTTATACAGATTTCCTGGGTGCAGATGAGGCCACACTTGCCGCTTACTACTGGAACGAAATAAATCAGGTGTGGCAATTGCTGCCTTCCACGGTTGATTATCACCGTCATCAAGTCGTTTTTACAACGACGCATTTTTCTAGATTTGGAATTATGGCGCAAACCCTCTCTGGACTAGAAGAATGTGAGGAGGCAGAAGTAGGACGCAGATCGGATTCGGAGGCTTTGAGACGTTCGATGTGCGCGGCTTTCCTACGGGCTGGTGGAAAAGAGGCGATGGGGGTTGCCCAAAGCGGAAGCAATGGCGATGTTCACAACTGGTATGAGGCCAAGGTACAAGACTTCACCGGGGGACTTCTGGAATCTCCGATTCTTCTCTATCGCTCTGATACTGGTGTTACACATTATATGCCCCGTCCATTTGTTATTGCCTATGATCATCAGGCAAATGGGCCAAACGGATTTCTGGGTTTGCCGACTTCTGACCCTTATCCTTCTGGCCCAGAATGGTATGTGGATGATGGGAATGATTTCCACGATGGTCCTACTATGTATTTTCAACATGGGTTCATTGGATACGACATCATTAGCGACGCTTACGAAGCGCACCGTAACTTCCCGAAGTTGGAAAAGGTAACTTGGGAAACTGTGTGGCGTCCGAACGGCAATGTAGATTCAAACGGTGATCCAGAATACGAATTTGTCACTCGTGGAACCATTAACGAAGCAGATCCCAATCCAAATGGCAAAGAAGGGGATGAACCGGATTTTGGACTGGGATATTGGGTATACATTGAAGACGAAGCTGGAACCAATGCTGGACATCTAGGGCTGGATTTAGAACAAACAGGGGAGAAGATTTTTACCGGTCCCTATACGCGGACATTACCCTACGAATTCTACTTTTTTATTTGGCGTACAGGGGGCGATAATTTGAGCGGCTACTACCCATGTAACTATTCGGTGTTAGATAATGATGGAAACAAGCATCATCTCCGTGGTTGGATGGGAACTGTTGCGCCGAGAACTTACGTAATTGACTGTGCAAGCGAAGGTTTTGGCGGGCCAGTTGATCTACCGCCCCAAGTCAGTATTGTGGAAGCCTGGCCTGATGGGCAGGGGAATCTATCTGTTAAGGCCCAGGCTACAGATGACATTGGTATTGCAAATGTCGTTTTGGAAAGCGGAGATGGCGATGTTTCCACTTCGGAGATGGAGATTTGGCCCAGCGATGGCTCTAATATTTATGCTGGTGTCATCAGAAATGTATCAGCAAACAAAAAAGCTTACTTTACAGTCACGGCTACTGATACCGGTGGGCAAACAGCCACCGTCGATCAAGACAACCGTGTGCCTTACTCCTCTGCCTATGGGCTTTGTAGTATGGACAAATGCTATGAGGGGAATCCGGTTAATACTGCCACCGGTAATGATACGGATATTTATGTTGACTTGACTGTGCCGGGGCGCGGTGAAACGGATATCGTGATTGACCGCACGGTTAACTCGCAAGAGGAACAGGATGGGCCTTTTGGCCGTGGCACCAGTTTCTCCTACGATATGGCACTGAGTTTTGTGGATAACCCTTTGCTGCAAGGTATTCAAGTCCGTTACGGAGATGGACACACGGCTAACTTCCAAGAAGATGGGAGTGGACGTTATACCCCTGTATCGCCTGGTAACTTTGATTATATTACATCGGAAGATGGAAACTACGTCTTACACCTCAAAAATCGCACCACCTATCAGTTTGATGGCAATGGTCGTCTAAGAGAGATCCGCAACCGAAATGATGTTCCCATTACTTTGGGATACAATGCGGCGGGTAAGTTAAGCATGATTACTAATGCCTCGGGCCGCTCTGTTACTTTGCAATGGACGGGTGAGTATATCACCGAAATTCAAGCCCCCGAAGGCAAAACTCTGCGTTATGCCTATGAGGGTAACTTACTTCAGTTCTTTACAGATGCGAATGAGCATACGACTGAATATCAATATGATGCTGAAGGTCGGGTGATTGCTGTTATTACGCCCAATGGTTATCCGCACGCTCGCCAAGAATTTGATGATCGCGGGCGAGTGGTGTGGCAAATCATCGGCGAAGGGGAGCGACGTGACTTTACCTACGATGATGATGCTCGTGTGACTACGGTGACCGATGTATACGAGAATGTGATTACCTATGCCTATACTGAGCAATATATGATTGCTTCAATCACCGACGCACGTGGTAATACAGCTTATTATGACTATGATGAGCGTGGGAATCGCCGTAGTTACACCAATCGGCGGGGCTTTACATGGCACTATGACTATGACGAGGATGGGAACCGAATCTATCAATCTGAGCCTGTAGCCTCAAATGATCATATTGACTATACTACCGACGTCACGCGCTGGGCTTTTAACGAATTTAACGACATTATCAGTTCGACCAATGCGTTAGGAGACACATGGCTTTACGACTACGACGAGAATGGGAATCTTCGCCACGCGTATCTCCCTGATGGCTCCAAGATGACGATGACCTACAATAGTTATGGGCAAGTGCTTTCTCTTACCGATGGGGAAGGACAGACAACCACTAATACCTATGATGACACGATGGGAGATCTTGTTTCAGTCACGGATGGTGAGAGTAACACAACCTATTTCGGCTATGATGATTTGGGACGCCAAACCGTTATCACCGATGCCAATGGTCATGTTGTACGCATGGTCTATGACGGCAACGATAATGTTATGGAGGTTGTTGACGCTAAAAGTGAAGCCACGCGCTTTGTCTATGATCCTAATAATGATCTGACGGACATTTACGACCGTCGGGATGGACATCTACAGAATGAATACGATCAATCAGACCGATTGCATGTTCTGATTGACCCTGAGGGATCTCGCACTGAGTATGGTTATAACTTGATGGGCCATGTCACAGTTATTACCAATGCGCGTGGGTTTACAACCCACTATCAGTATGATCAAAATTATAATGTCATTGCGATGCAAGATGAGGACACCAACTGGTGGTATTATGAATATGATGCCAACAATAACCTCACGGTAAGCATTGATCCGCATCGTACCCAAACTCGTTATGTATATGATGCGGTTGATCGCGTCAAGTACGAAATTGACGCACTGTACAATGTGACAGAGTATTGTTATGATGCCGAAGATCAAATTGTCACGCTTTTCGATCCCCGACGGGCTGAGACGCAGTTTGAATATGATCCCCTGGGACGTTTGACGCATCTTCTCAATCCCTTGGGGGAGACTTATGACTGGATATATGATGATGCCGATAATCTGGTTGCCGAGATCAATGGTGAAAATGAAACCACCCGTTATGTTTACGATAAAGCCAATCGCCGCGTGGCTACTATCAATCCTTTAGGAGATGCAATTACAGTCACTTATGACGGGATTGGAAACGCTGTCGGTGTGATAGACGCATTAGGCAATCTTACTGAATATGGCTACGATCAAAACAATAACCTCGTCATTGTGACTAATACGTTGGGGTACACCGTCACCTTGGGTTATGACGAGGAAGATCAGCAAATTTGGGTGCGTGACCCAAAAGGGAGCTTGACACAGTTCGATTATTACCTGGATGGACAGGTGCGGCAGATCACTGAACCTGGCGGCGCGACGACAAGCTATCGTTACGATCCCCGTAAGAATTTGTCGCAGATCACAAATGCGCGTGGTTTAGTCACGGCCTATACTTACGATTCGCACGACTTATTGCTCTCGGTGACTGATCCGCTGAGCCATACATCTCGGTACGCTTACGATGAATTGATGCGGCTGGTAGCTGAAACCGACGCGGAAGGTCAGACAAGTTACTATGACTATGATGCGTTGGGTCGCTTAATCCGCGTCACAGATGCAATTAGCGGTGTGACTGCCTACACGTACGATGCTGTCGGCAATATGACCTTTATCACCTATACCAATGGTACGACAGCAACTTTTTACTACAACTATCTCAATCAGTTAGTGCGGGAAGTCGATGGATTAGACCATAGCTGGACCTACGCTTATGACAAAGCTGGGCGTTTGGTCCGTAGGGTAGATGGCGAGTGGCAAGCCACATACTACGACTATAACGACGCTGGTAAATTAATCACGGTGACATTTGGTAGCACAGGAAAACACATTGTCTTTGAGTACGACGCGAATGGTAATGAGATCGCAATGCACGATTGGAATGGCACTCTCACCCGGCAATTCGATGTGCTCAATCGCCCTATTACAGTAACGGATTACTTGAGTCGTTCCCTGATGTACGCCTGGAATCCCGATGGTACACGTGCCGGGTTGACGTATCCTGATGGACGGGTGGTCACGACGACTTACGACGTGGATAGTCGCCCTGAAACGCTCATACTGCCCGGTGGACAGACGGCAGATTATGCTTATACACCAGAAGGCTACCTGGAGAAAATTGCGTATAGCAATGGAGCGCAAATAAACTTAGATTACGATGATGCAGACCGCCTGATTAGCTTACACAATAGTGGCGCAGATAGCACGCCTATCGCCTGGTACGATTATGTGCTAAACAAGGTGGGAAACCGCACTGCAACGACTGAACTTAGAGTATTCACGCCAGAAACGCCGATCTCCACTGTTACCCGCAATTACACGTATGATGACCTGCACCGGCTGATTCGTTCTACTTCGTCTGTCTCCCAATCCCATGAAATGAATTGGGAATTAGATGGGCTAGGCAACTGGGTTGGTCAACATGGCGTCCCTGAGCCGGTGGGGGATATTACCGTAACGTCGCCCGTAACTATGTCTTATGAACATAATGCAATTAATGCCCTGGTACAAGCGGGCGATTGGTTTTACCAACAAGATCGCGATGGCAACCGGATTATGGCACAAGCATCCCTTACCGCCACAGCGTATGCAGCGTTGACCTCTACCTTTGGCCCTAGCGCAACTCTGGTTATTAACTATGAGTATGATTACGAAAATCGGTTGACCGCTGTCCACGAGGTGATCCAGTATCCTAGGCCGTCCGTGAGCGAAACGATTGTCCTGGGCCCCATAATGCAAATCAGTCCCACAATGGAAGCGCGCTATGTTTACGATGGTCTAGGCCGCCGCGTGGAAAAGTGGGTTACGCGCACGGTCACAGCGTCCAATGTGCTGACGGAACCGACGATATTGCACCGTTCCTACGTGTATGACGGTTTGGATGTAATCGTTGAATACGAAGAGCAAAGTGGGGAACCTGATAGTACCACCCATTACTATTGGGGGAATGACCGTCTCGTAGCTTTGGAACATAAGCCAGTCACAGGCACAACAGAGCTATTATGGTATCACTACGACGGTTTAGGTAGTGTCATTGCGTTAACTGATGAAGCTGGCAATGTATCTACCACCTATCGCTATGATGAATATGGGCAACTTTTAGATGGCAAGACGCGCCTAAACCGCTACACATATACAGGCCAAGAGTGGGATACAGAAACGGACTTCTACCATTTCTATGCCCGTTATTATGCTCCTGAACAGGGCGTATGGTTGACACAAGACATTCACCGTGGCAATGTTTCAGATCCTCTATCTCTGGCTCGGTATACCTTTGTGACTAACAACCCCATTAATTTCTATGATCTGCTCGGATATTGGGGATTTAAGGATGCTTGGAATACGGTTAAGGATGCCGCCAGCGATGTGGGAGACTGGGTTGAGGAAAATCAAGATGTTATTGCCAAGACAACGCTTACTGTAGCTGCGGGGGTAGGAACAGCGGCACTATGTGCAGCGACAGCTGGAGTAGGATGTGCACTAGGCGCTGCTGCGATAGCTGCAACAGCGTCCTATGGTAAGCAAGTGGTCGATAATGCTTGGCAAAATGGTGAAGGTGGTTGGAATTTCAGTCAAGACACTTTCACAAAAAACATAGACTGGCGACAAATTGCTATAGATGGTGTTATTGGTGGTTTGAGTGCTGGGATAGGACAAAAAGCTAATTACATAAGCGATGAATTGTTCGGTGTTTGTAAAAACTTAGGATGCATGACCTTAGTTGGTGGCGTTACTGGAGCTGCAGAGGGTGCGCTAACTCAATTAGCCTCTAATGCAACCAGTATAATATTTGGAGATCCGTGTGTACAACTTTTTGACAATGTAGGAAATTCTGCTTTGTCAGGAGGGGTTTTTGGCTCAGCGGGAGGCTTCGCAAAGGGTTTAAAGTTAAGAAAAGGAGTAGATGTTGAACTTCATTCTAAGTATGCTAAGGATCCGGATGCCATAAAAAAGATTGATTATCTGAATAAACAAGCTGATCAAGGTAATTCCTTTTTCACTAAAAACATTAAAAGAAATTCGAAGATTATAGATGATTTTAAAACTAAGAATCCAAATGTTGATTGGAGTAAGTATGATGTAGATCATATGTTGGATTTACAAGCAAGCGGAAAAGATATTAGTTCCAATCTATGGAAACTAGATAAGGGAGTAAATAGAAGCATCGGTAGCTCTATGCACCAACAATTTAAAAAATTAGAGCCGGGTCAAAAAATAGCAAGTTTTGTTCTGAAGTCTAGGTAGTTTGATGATACTTCATTTTCTGTATGGTGTGGAATAATGATAGAATTGAGCGAGCGCATATTGACCGTTTTGGTCTTGTCCATAATGATGTTACTAACTCTTGTTTGGCCTTTGTCCTCTATCACCGCCGCCGCCACCTACTATGTCGCGCCCAACGCCAATTGCGGCTCAGCAACGCCCTGCTACGCCATGCTCCAAACCGCCATCGACGCGGCACAGCCCGGTGACGAAATCCGCGTGGCGCAGGGCGTCTACACATCCACCACCGCTTTTGAATACAACCTGGGCGGCTGGACGCAGACGATCACCCAGGTCATGTTTATTGATAAAAGCCTGACCTTGCGCGGGGGCTACACCATTACCGATTGGACGACAACACAGCCCATCAGCTATCCCACCATCATCAACCCAGAGGGGCACGGGCGGGGCGGTGTGATTGTTGATCCAGATCACAATACGTCCATCACCGTGATATTAGAAGGGTTAGAAATCACCGAGGGCTACGCACAAGGTAGCGGTGGCGGTTTGTATGCCGAGGCTACAAGCATTACGGTCAATGATTGCCACATTCACCATAACGCAGGAACATCGCTCAGTGATGG
>JAFGFI010000264.1 GCA_016931185.1 Anaerolineae bacterium | reverse complement strand
TGCGTATTACGAGGCCAATCGCCAGAAGCGTAAAGTGCGTGAGATTCTGGATGAACTGGGGTACGCACTCGCACTGGATGCGGGACTGCTGATCTTTATCACGGGGTTGGCTCTGACGGAAGATCGCTGGTGGGCGCGGATATTGTGGATACTTATGGGGCTGGCGGTGCTGGTAGAAGCGGGGATAAAGTTTAGAGAGACAAGAATCAAAAACAGGGAATGATCAAAAACATTTTCGCGTGGGCAGCAGATGCTGCCCACGCGAAAATGTTTTTCCCCTAGTGATAAATTCTACGCCAGCACCAGTTCCGGCACAATATTCTCTGGCATAGATTCCTCCATAGCAAGTTTGACATCCACATCCAACATCGCGCGCAGAAAATATCCGGTATAGCTATCCTCTACCAGCGCAACCTCCTCCGGTGTTCCCTGGGCCACGATCTGCCCGCCATCATTCCCGCCCTCCGGGCCAAGGTCAATAAGCCAATCGGCAGTTTTGATGACATCCAGATTGTGTTCAATGACAATGACAGTATTGCCCGCGTCGGTGAGGCGATGCAACACGTCCAGCAGCTTCTGGATGTCAGCAAAGTGCAGTCCCGTGGTGGGTTCGTCCAAGATATAGACAGTATCCCCGGTAGAGACGCGCGCCAGTTCTTTCGCTAATTTCACGCGCTGTGCCTCTCCCCCACTCAACGTCGTTGCGCTTTGACCGAGTTTAATATAGCCCAACCCCACATCATGCAGAGTTTGCAGAATGCGACTGATCTTGGGAACATTAGCAAAGAATTCCAGGGCCTCATCCACGTCCATGTCCAATACATCAGCAATATTCTTACCTTTGTAACGAATCTGTAAGGTTTCCTGGTTGAAGCGGGTGCCTTTGCAAACGTTACACATTACCCATACATCGGGCAAGAAATGCATCTCAACACACTTTTGCCCGTGACCTTTACACGCCTCACAGCGTCCGCCCTTGACATTAAAACTGAAACGGCCCGCCTTATACCCGCGTATGTTGGCTTCGGGCGTCATCGCAAACAACTGGCGAATTTCCGGCATCACCTGGACATAAGTCGCCGGGTTAGAACGGGGTGTGCGCCCGATAGGGGATTGCGTGATATTGATGACTTTGTTCACGTATTCCAGCCCATCAATATGATCGTGCTTGCCGGGCTTTTGGGAAGCGTTGTGTAGTACGGCCGCTAACGCCGGATGAAGTGTCTGAGCAACGAGTGAAGATTTACCACTGCCAGAGACGCCGGTCACACAGGTAAACAAGCCCAATGGAAAGCGCACGGTCAGATTTTTGAGGTTGTTTTGTTGTGCATTAACAAGCGTCAACCATTTACCATTGGTGGGTCGCCGTTTACCATTGGGAGAGGAAACCTCCACATCATGGCACAGATAACGCCCCGTGAGCGAGTGAGGATTCGCCATAATAGCATCAGGCGTACCCTCTGCAATAACGCGCCCCCCATTGATGCCCGCGCCTGGCCCTAAATCCAAAATCCAGTCGGCAGTGAGCATCGTCTCCTCATCATGCTCAACAACGAGAACGGTATTCCCCATATCGCGCAACGTTTCCAAGGTGTCAAGCAGGCGGCGGTTATCGCGCTGATGCAGGCCGATACTCGGCTCATCAAGCACATAGAGTACGCCCACCAATCCACACCCGATCTGGCTCGCCAACCGGATGCGTTGGCCCTCACCACCGGAAAGTGTCGGCGCGGGCCGGTCGAGGGTTAAATAATGCAATCCCACATTCATCAAAAACTGCAGCCGTCCCTGAATTTCTTTCAGCACTTCCTCCCCAATTTCGAGCTGTTCTCCCGTGAGCCTGGTCACATCCTTACTTTTCAGTTCCCTTGCTCCCCTGCCTCCCAGCCCTTCTGCTTCTTCCGGCCACAGCCCCACCACCCACACCAGCGCCTCGCCAATGCTCATAGCGGTGACATCGTTAATCGTCTTACCGCCTACGGTCACCGCCAGAATTTCCGGACGCAAGCGTTGCCCGTGACAAACCGAGCATGGCTGTTGGCTCATAAATTGCATATACCAGGTACGCATACCACTGGATTTGGTCTGTTGGTAGCGACGCTTGGTACCATTGAAAACGCCCTCAAACATCCACTCTCCCTGGCCCGAACCACGATCGTTCTCCCACTGCCAGGTAAACTTGATCCCACCATATAATATGGCATCCTGGCACGCTTTGGGTAGATCACGCCAGAGTGTGTCTAATGTGCAGCCATAGTCTTCGACAATACGCCTGGCATTCTTGTAAGTGCCACTCGAAGTCTTCTTCCGCAATTCTCCCCAGGTACGCACGCCGCCATCATTCAGGGAGCGATCCGGGTCCACAAATTGATCGGGATCGAACTCAATCTTTGTGCCCAAACCATTGCACTCCGGACACATTCCCATCGGCGAATTAAAACTGAACATTGCGGGCGATAATGGAGGAAAACTAATACCGCAGACCGGACAGGCATTTTGCTCCGATAGAAGCCATTCTTCACCCTTGCCCAGATCAATGATAACAATTCCATCCCCCGCGCGAAGCGCAGTTTCGATAGAATCGGTGAGGCGGGTAAGGTAATCGGCGGGTAAAGGAGCAGAAGAGCCGGTACGTTCGGAGATCAACTCTGACTGTGAAGAGACAGCAGAAACCTCCGGTGCAGATAACGGTGGCACTTCCTCCAATACAATGAGACGGTCAATGACAAGCTCAATGTTGTGCTTTTTGTTCTTATCAAGTTTGATCTTTTCGGTTAATTCGCGGATTTCTCCATCCACGCGGACGCGAGCATAGCCTTCAGCACGCGCTTGTTTAAAGGCATCCTGAAATGTTCCCTTGCGGTTGCGGGCAATAGGCGCCAGAATTTGATAACGCGTGCCCGCCGGCAATGCAGCGACTTGTGCCACGATCTCCTGTGCCGACTGCGCATGGACTTCACGGCCACAATCCGGACAGTGCGGCGTACCGACGCGGGCAAAAAGGACGCGCAGATAGTCGTAAATCTCTGTCACTGTAGCTACCGTCGAGCGTGGATTCTTACTCGCGGCTTTCTGCTCAATGGCGATAGCCGGGCTAAGCCCACCGATATAGTCCACCTTTGGTTTTTCCATCTGACCGATAAACTGCCGCGCGAAGGTAGACAACGATTCCACATAACGGCGCTGTCCCTCGGCATAAAGCGTATCAAACGCCAGTGATGACTTTCCACTGCCGGAAACCCCCGTGATCACGACTAACTTGTGACGCGGCAGGATTACATTGATATTTTTGAGATTATGCTGTTTTGCCCCTCGGATAATAATTTCTTCGTTCTGCATAAAACCCCTCTCTGTTTTTTTAAGTCTTTGTCTTCCCTGAACTATATGTCAATACAGCCTCAAATGTGACATACGTCTTCCCTTGTCGGAGAAATGCTAGGGAAGGCAACACTCTGATTATAGCTATAATACCTGTCAAAACCTGTCATATTTCTACGTCAAAGTGACATAAATTAGAAATTTAGTTCTATCACAGATTCTACCATAACGTGTATTTTATCAAAGTTTTGTTATACTTGATAGGGGGTTATAGTTACACTACAGGAAGAGGATGCTAATGAAATTTTCTGTTTGGGCGAGCGCGATCTGTCTGTTAACACTGGTATCTATGGGGATATACAGTAATGTCTGTGCCCAGGATACCCATGTGCCTGAGATGCGTTTTGATTATGTCTTCGACCTGGGCGCGCCAGGCGGACAAACATCGCTGCAAGATAACGATGGATTTTTATGGTTTGGTTCTGAGGGCGGCGGGCTTTTCCGTTGGGATGGATATACACTGAAAAACTACAGTGCGGGACCGGGGTCACTCTCGAATAGCACGATTTTTAAGATTGTCGTGGATCCCGTAAATCCCGATATATTCTGGGTGGGTACGGGAGGAGGACTCAACCGCTTTGACAAAGCTACCAACACTTTTAGCTTCTACCAGCACGATCCGCAGAACACGCAAAGCTTAAGTGATAATACGATACAGGATATAGTCCAAGACGGACAGGATACGAATGTCCTATGGTTGGCTACCACCAAAGGGTTGAATAAATTTGATAAGGCTACCGGCACATGTATGCGTTATGCCCACATACCCAATGACCCGCAAAGCATTAGTTATCCCGATATATGGCGCATCATTGAAGATGCCACCCATCCCAATATATTATGGGTGGGAACATACGGCGGTGGACTCGATAAGTTTGATAAAACCACCGGGGTTTTTACACATTATCCCCACGATCCCAATGATTCCAACAGTCTGAGCGATCCAGACAACCTTGTAGATGCCATTATACAGGATAAGGATACCCCTTATATCCTGTGGATCGGCAGCCCAAGCAGTGGCATGGATAAGTTTGACACCCACACGGAGACATTTACCCATTATGATGCCGAATTAACAAACGGTGAGGTTGGGCTAATTTACGATGATGGAAACGGGACGTTGTGGTTGGGAGGATATATTACCGATAATGGACTAACCTTGTTTGACAAACAGTCGGAAACGTTCACCAACTACACTCACGATCCTAACAATGTGTATAGCCTGAGCAATGATCTCGTCGTGAATGTTTTTGAGGATCGGATGGGAGCTTTCTGGATCACTTCTTACTCCGGCAAAGTAGACAAAATTGATCGTTACGCACAGAATTTTACGCTCTACCAGAGTGATCCTGAAAATACCAACAGCTTGAGCAATAATGCGGTAACCGCTTTATGGGAAGATGCAGCCGGGATAATATGGCTCGGAACGCAGGCCGGCTTGAATCAATTTGACCCGCAAACAGCTACATTCACACGCTACCAATCGGATCCTGGAAACCCGGATAGTTTAAATGCTGATTACGTTCTAGGAATTTACGAAGATTCGACAGAAAATCTTTGGGTTTCATTGTGGTCAGGACCACTGATCAAATGGGATAAAGCCTCTGGGCGTGTATTACAACGCTATGTGGCGGAAACCGATGGATTCACCCGTATCGTTGAAGATCCGAATGACGCCAATATTCTATGGATGGGTACGCTAGTAGCCGGATTGGCGAAGTTCAATAAAGCGACCGGACAATTTACCCTTTACAAGCAAGACCCACTGCATCTTGAGCTAGGCCCAAATACTGGCTATCTCTACTCTATAGTCTATGATAACCAGGAAGATGTTATTTGGCTGGGGGGCTGGTATGGAGGTGGGTTGGACCGGTTTGATGTCCAGACAGAAACATTTGTGCATTACGTATCGGATCCCAATGATCCACAAAGCCTGGGATCCGACGTCATTGCCACCATCTATCAAGATACGGGCGGTACTTTATGGATTGGCACGCAAGGAGGCGGCCTCAATCGCTTCGACAAGCAAAACCAAACCTTCACGCGCTATAACAAGACACGCGATATGCCTTCAGATGTCAATGCAATTTTAGAAGACGAGGTCGGGAATCTATGGTTAGGAACCAACGCGGGCATTGTATACTTTAATTTACAAACGGAGACGGTTGAAAACCGCTATACACAAAGCGACGGATTACAGGGAGACATCTTTCTTGCAGCAAGCAGCCTGAAATCTCACAATGGGATGTTATGGTTTGGGGGCACCAATGGCGTGAATGTTTTTGATCCTCAGACACTTAAACACAATCCATACGCGCCACCTGTAGTCCTTACTTCATTGACCCAGGGCGGGGAACCTATAAATCAGGAAGACGGAAAGATCCCTGCCCGTTTACAGGCCATTACCCTAGAGTGGCCTCACAACTTTTTCGAATTTGAGTTTGTCGCCCTAAACTATACCCTGCCGGAGAAAAACCAATATGCCTATATGCTTGAGGGCATAGATCGCGATTGGCACTACGTAGGCACGCGCCGTTTTGGCAACTATACCACACTGCCTGCCGGCAAGTATACGCTGCGAATTAAGGCGGCCAATAACGACGGCGTGTGGAATGAAGATGGGACGACACTGCGCGTTATTGTCAAGCCCCCTTTCTGGCAGGCGATATGGTTTAGAATAGTGATAGGCACGCTAAGCATGGGCGGAATCGCAGGTGGGTTTTGGTGGCGTATCAGGACAATTAAGAGAAGCCAGCGGCAACTGGAGAATCTGGTAGCTGAGAGGACGGAAGCCCTACAACGCTATACGTATGCCCTGGCCCAGCTCAATCAGATCGCTCAGCAGCTTACATCTACCCTGAATTTGGACCTGATTGCCGAACAACTGGCAAAAATTGGCCCAACCATCGTAGATGTGGAAAGTTTATCTGTATGGTTACTGCGGGGTACTGAAGGAAAAGAGTTAGTATGTTGGACGGCTTCTGAACGTAGCCCAGATGCTATAAAAAGTTCACCCGTCAATATATGTATTGGGGCTGACCAGGGTATAGCAGGCTGGGTGTTACAGACCGGGGAAAGTACACTCGTAACAGATGTAGCTAACGATCCCCGTTTCTTTGCCGCCGTCAGCCAGTCTATTGGATTTCCTGTACGTTCCTTATTGGCAGTGCCTTTACGAGCGCGTGATACCGCCATCGGGGTACTGGAAATGGTCAATAAACTCCAGGGAAACTTTAGCGCAGATGATCTCGCCCTGGCCGAAGCATTAGCGGCCTCGATTGCGATTGCCATTGATAACGCGCGGCTGGTGGATACACTACGCGAGTATACACAAGGCCTGGAAACGCAAAATGCGGAACTTGACGCCTTTGCCCACACGGTAGCCCATGATCTCAAGAATCCACTCTCAATATTGATAGGCTTCAGTACGCTCATAGACATGCGTTTTGACACAATGCCCCCGGAAAACATACGTGAGAGTTTACAACGCATCACGACAATCTCTTACAAAATGACGAATATTATTGACGAACTCCTGCTTCTCGCCAGCGTGCGCAAGATGGAAGAAGTACAACTTCAACCATTGGATATCGCAGCCATTATTGTAAGCGCGCGGGAACGTTTGAGTGATCTCATAGCTAAAGCCGGGGCCGAAATCACCATGCCGGCTGAATGGCCGGAGGTTATAGGATACGCGCCGTGGGTTGAAGAAGTATGGGTCAACTACATCAGCAATGCCGTCAAATACGGGGGCCGTCCAGATGCACAAATCGCCCCGCGTGTGGTTCTGGGATTTGAGAAACCCGATAACGAAGCCGGCAAAACGAAAATGTTGCGCTTCTGGGTTAAAGATAACGGGCAGGGATTAACAGAAACTGAGCAGGGACAGCTCTTTGCAGAGTTCACACGGCTGGAACAGACGCGCGCCAAGGGACATGGGTTAGGACTTTCAATAGTCCGGCGGATTGTGGAAAAGCTAGGGGGCAATGTAGGGGTCGAAAGTAAAGTTGGAGAGGGCAGCACCTTTTGGTTTACTTTGCCCGGGAATGGCAAATAAAGAGTTATGGATGACGAATGACGAATGACGAGATGAACTTACGGTTATCAAGACACTATGTTTAGAAAACTTCGCGACTTTCTCAACCTTATCAAGTTTGAGCACACCATCTTCGCCCTCCCCTTTGCCTATCTGGGGATGTTGCTGGCGGCAGCAGGACGGGAAACAGGAAGTCGCTGGCCCACCTGGCACGAATTTGCCTGGATTACGGTGGCAATGGCAGCCGCCCGGACGGTGGCGATGGGCACCAACCGGCTCGCAGACCGTGTGCTTGATGCGCGTAACCCACGCACGGCAACCCGCCCACTGGTCTCCGGGAAAATTGCCCCGGCAACGGCCTGGTGGGGGACCGTGATCTCCGGTCTGGTTCTGGCCTTCGCCGCGTGGCAACTGGGGCCATTGCCCCTGCTGTTGTTGCCCGGAGCGCTGCTGTTTCTGGTGGGATATTCGTTCACCAAACGTTTTACGTGGCTTTCCCACTTCATTCTCGGCTTCACCGACGGCCTCGCGCCGGTGGGCGCGTGGGTGGCAGTGCGAGGCTCACTCTTCACAATGGCAGATATACCCGCGTGGCTCTTATTGGGCGCGGTGACAACCTGGATCGGCGGTTTCGATCTCATCTATGCCTGCCAGGACGTTGATTTCGACCGTGAAGCGGGTCTGTATGCCGTCCCGGCGCGCTTTGGCATCGCCGCCGCGCTGCGAATTTCAACGATATGCCACCTGATTACACTGCTATTTTTGATATGCTTAGGTATTTGGAGCGGGCTAGGTTGGCCTTATGGATCAGGACTTTTACTGGTAGCCGGATTATTAAGTTACGAGCACTTATTAGTACGCCCCAATGACCTTTCACACATCAATGTAGCCTTCTTCAATATCAACAGCTATATCAGTATCACATTATTGCTGAGTGTGCTTGGGGCATTGTATTGGAATTAAAACAGAGATTTTCGGCTTTCTGTCACCTGCTCCGGACAGAAACGAGGGGTTTGGGTGTATTTTTTCGTTGGCCGGCTACGCCGGCCAACGAAAAAATACCTCTTTCCTGCGGCTTTAGCCGCCTTGCTGCTGTCAATAGCGCCGTTTGTTCACAAAACTAAACGCATATTTCTAATCTTTATAGGGGGAAAGATGGTCAATATTGTGCATCATGTCGATCAGTGGGTCAAAATTCAGCGGGTGTTGGTGAGTGTCTCGGATAAATCAGGTCTGGAAATCTTGATCCCTGGATTGGTAGACGTTAATCCAGATATACATTTTTATTCAACCGGGGGAACCTACCGCCGCATTGCAGAAATATTAGGGGATGAAGCCGCCGTGAGTCTCACCCAGGTTTCCGACTATACCGGGCAGCCGGAAACCCAAGGCGGGTTGGTAAAGACACTGGACTTCAAAATTTACCTGGGACTGCTCACCGAAACCTATAACCCCGCGCACCAGGCCGACCTGGCGCGCGTGCAAGCGGTGCCGGTAGATATGGTCATAGTCAATCTATACCCCTTCGCGGCGACGGTGGCTCGTGAAGGCGTTACCGTCGAGGAAGCCCGCGCGAATATTGACATCGGCGGGCCGTGTATGTTACGCGCGGCAGCGAAGAATTATCTGCGCGTGACCCCGGTAGTCGATCCTGCGGATTATCCAACGTTGCTGGATACACTCAAAACACACAATGGCGCGCTTGACTTGACCACGCGCTTTAGCTATGCCCGCAAAGCCCTCGCCCACACAGCCCAGTACGATGCGGTTATCAGCGAATACCTGGATCGACAAACCCCCATAACCATCTCAACCCTATACAACACACACGATCCAATCTCTAATCTCTAATTTCTAATTTCTTATCTCTGACTCTACTGAAAAAAGCCCTATTTACCGCAGAGTCGCAGAGGACGCGGAGAAAATTTCAAATGATGTGTAAGAAAATCTATGGTTGCGCTCCAAAAGATTAATGTTATTAAGTTTTGGTTTAAAATCTCTGCGATCTCTGTGTCTCTGCGGTGAGATCTCCAGTTTTTTCAGTGGACTCATCTCTCATCTCTCAAATTAAGGAGAAGACTCATGTCACAGAATTTAAAAAAAGCCTACCACACCATTATGGACGACCATTTCCCGAGCCAGATGGAAATTTCGTTTGTCTTTGATGACAAACGTTCAACGCTGGCGTATGAAAAAGTTACCTGGGAGATCGATGGCGTACTAAAGGGCCTACGCTACGGTGAAAATCCCGGGCAGGAGGCCGCACTTTATAAACTCATTAACGGGAACTTAACCGTGGGAGAAGTAACAACTATCGCTCCCGGCCGTTATCTCGTCTCCGATGCAGAATTGCTCCAATTTGGAAAACATCCCGGTAAAATCAATCTGACGGATGTGGATAACGCTCTCAACATCCTGCGTTATCTGATGGGTCACCCAACAGTGGCGATTATGAAGCACAACAATCCATCGGGGGTGGCAATGGCAGACAGTATCTCCGAGGCCTATATCAAGGCCGATCTGGCCGATCACGTCGCGGCATTTGGAGGCTGCATTGCCCTAAACCGTCCCGTAGATACGGCGACGGCCGAGGCCATTGCCAAGCGTTACGCCGAAGTTGTCGCCGCGCCGGAGTACGAGGAAGGGACCGTAGCGATCCTGGCACAGCGCAAGAATCTGCGCGTGATGCGCATCGGCAATATTGAGCGGCTGAGCAGTTTTGCCGGCGAGCGGTTTGTAGATTTCAAGAGCCTCGTGGACGGCGCGGTGATCGCCCAACTGTCTTTCCCCTCACAAATACACTCTGTCGCTAATCTGTTACCGGCAGAGGCTACATATAAAGGAAAGACCTACAGCGTGAAGCGCGCGCCTACGGAACAAGAAATAGCCGACATGCTGTTTGGATGGCAGGTTGAGGTAGGGGTCACATCAAACTCGGTGTTGTATGCAAAAGACGGTGTGACCGTGGGCATCGGCGCGGGGGAACAAGATCGCGTGGGGGTAGCCGTGGTTGCCCGTGATAAGGCCTACCGCAATATGGCCGAGCGACTGGCCTACACGCAGCACAAAAATGCTTATCGTTTCTTAACCCCAGAGCAGCAGGCCGAAATTGGCGCGGAAGTCGCAGCCACCAACGGCGGACTAAAAGGCGCGGTGATGGTATCCGATGCCTTCTTCCCCTTCCGCGATGGCGTGGATGTGGGCCTGACCGGGGGCGTTACCGCCATCATCCAGCCCGGCGGCTCACTGCGCGACTTCGAGGTCATCGAAGCCGTGAACGAATACGACGCGGCGATGGTGTTTACGGGGCAACGGTGTTTTAAGCACTGAGACTTGAAGATGACGGGGTGACCAGGTGACAAGGTGATAAGAGAATCCTGCCATCTTGTCATCCTCAGCTCACTTGGTAATTCGGCGGCTCCTTCGTGATGATCACATCGTGGGGGTGGCTTTCGATGAGGCCCGCGTGGGTGATGCGCACGAAGCGGGCTTTTTCGCGCAAATCGTCCAGATTCGCCGCGCCCGCATAGCCCAGGCCAGAACGAAGCCCACCGACCAATTGGAAAATGTAATCGTGCAGTGGCCCCTTGTAGGGAACCCGGCCCTCGACACCTTCAGGAACGAGTTTGCCACTGCTATCCTGCCCGCTGCCATAGCGGTCGCGCCCGTAGCCGCGCATCGCCCCCACACTGCCCATGCCGCGATATTCCTTAAATCGCCGCCCGTCATAATAAACGACCTCCCCCGGCGCCTCGTCCAACCCCGCGAGCATACTACCGAGCATCACAACGTGCCCGCCTGCCGCCAGCGCCTTGACAATATCGCCGCTGTACTTGATACCGCCATCGGCGATAATGGGCACACCGTAGGGTTTGGCCGCCTGCGCGCAGTTGTAGACGGCGGTCAATTGGGGCATCCCTGCCCCGGCAATAATGCGCGTGGTACAGATAGACCCCGCCCCCACACCGACTTTGATCACGTTAGTCCCGGCCTCGATCAGTGCCTCCGTGCCTTCTTTCGTCACCACATTCCCGGCGACAATCGGGAGGTCAGGCCAGCCCTGGCGGATGCGCCGCACTGCCTGGATCACGCCCGCCGAATGGCCGTGAGCCGTGTCTATCACAACGATATCCAGCCCGGCCTGCATCATCAAGGTAAGTCGTGTCTCAAGATCAGGCCCCACCCCCACCGCCGCCCCCACGATCAGCCGTCCCTGCGCATCCTTTGCCGCATTGGGAAAATCGCGCGCCTTTTCAATATCCTTGACCGTAATCAATCCCTTGAGAATGCCATGTTCATCCACCAATGTCAGTTTTTCAATGCGGTGTTGGTGTAACAACAACTTCGCTTCATCTAGAGTGATATCCGGTGGAGCCGAGATAATATCCTCAGCAGTCATAAATTCGGTCACAGGCAGGTGATAGTCTTCCGGGTCCACAAAGCGGAAGTCACGGTTGGTCAAGATTCCCACCAGGCGATTATTGTCTGCCGTGATGGGCACGCCGCTAATATGATACGTAGACATGATCTTCTCGGCATCGCATAAGGTAGCGGTGGGAGGCAGTGTGATAGGATCGGCGATCATACCGGACTGCGAGCGTTTCACTTTCGCTACTTCATCGGCTTGAGCTTCCGGTGACATGTTACGATGAATAACGCCCATCCCCCCCTCGCGTGCCAGCGCAATCGCCAGTGGCGCTTCCGTTACAGTGTCCATTGCAGCAGAGAGGACGGGAACGTTAAGTTTGATATTGGGCGTGAGTTGTGTGGTCACATCGGTTTCATTGGGTAAAACCTCCGTGTAGCCCGGTATAATCAAAACATCATCGAATGTGAGCGCCTCAAACTTGTTGAATAACTTTTTATTCATAATACACGATCTCCTTTGAGAATTACGAATAGCGAATGACGAATAGCGAATGACGAATGACGAGTTGTGAAATGTGAATTTGACGACTGGATAGGATGATAAATTGGGCGCATCATACCAGAACATAACCGGAGCGCAACTATAACCTTCCCGGAAGCTATTAGCGGCCTAGTCAACCCGAAAATTTGCAGCATGACTACGTGTTTGGACGACATGATATGTTGGTAGCTTCCGGGAAGGTTCTAATGCGATAGCCCTGGTATAAGCAACTGGACAATGCAAATGACTTAGCGATAATAGTAAGATGATTACACTTGAGTTCGCTGAAAAAACTGGAAATCTCACGCGGAGACACAGAAGTCGCAGAGATTATAAAGTAGGATGAAAATTTAAGACGAAACCCAGTTTTCAAAGGTTTTTACAATTTGTCAATTTGAAATTAGCCAATTTGCGATTTTCAAGGGAATGACCCATTAACGCGGTGCGTTCACCAGCAGTTGGATGAAAATTGAATCCGCAATTCGTTATTCGTAATTCGCTATTCGCTATTTTCAAGGGAGGGAGATATCATTGGGTAAAAGTGCAAGAATTATGACCGGAAATGAGGCTCTCGCTCTGGGTGCGTTGCGGGCGGGGGTAAAGGTTGTTACCGGATACCCCGGCACGCCATCGTCGGGGGCATTGACCGGCCTCCTGAAAATGAACCCGGACGACGGACGGCACATCGAATGGAGCACCAACGAGAAGGTTGCGTTCGAGATCGCGGCAGGCGCGGCATGGGCCGGGCAGCGCGCGCTATGCACGATGAAAATGTCCGGCCTCAATGTCGCTGCCGATGCCATCGCTTCTATTGCGTATTCGGGGATCAACGGCGGGCTAGTGATCTACGTGGCGGATGATTCGGGCGTCAGCGCGGGAATGTGCGAGCAGGATTCACGCCGGTACGCCGCGATGTTCGACTTGCCACTATTGGAAGCCGCCTCGGTTGCAGAGACCTATGCCCTGGCACAGACTGCGTTCACACTCTCTGAGAAGTGTGGCTCTCCCGTCTTTCTCCGGTTGGTCACAACTGTGGCCGAATCGCACGCGGCGGTCGAAGTCGAGGATCCGGTTGCCCCAGAGCCGCGCGCGGTGATCTTGGAGCGGGACATTGCCAGATACACCAAGGCCGGTTCTACAATCTGCCTGAACCAGCACCACGACGTCATCGCGCGTCTCGCGCATGCCGCGCAGATCATCCGCGAGATGAGCCTGAACCGGCTCGACCTCGCGCCACAACGCGGTGGATTGGGCATCGTGGTCTCCGGGGTAGTAGCGGCCTATTTGGAGGAGTCGCTGGAAATCGCAGCCCGGTTTGGATTGGCGCGCGCCGCTATCTCAACTTTACGGGTCGCTGCCCCCCACCCCTTTCCGGCGGAAGAAGCGCGCGCGCTGCTGGCTTACTGTGACACGCTCCTCGTTTTGGAAGAACTGGAACCCCATCTGGAACAAAATCTCTATGTGGAGGCCCAACACCATCACTTTGCGGGCGACTTGATTGGCAAGTTGGACGGCACATTAAGCCGGGTTGGCGAATATGGCCTGAAAGAGGTGGTATATGCCATCGGCAAAGCGGCAAATTTGGAGATACCGGAGGACTTATTCCAGGGAATAGCTGCCGGCACGATGGCGGCACCACGGCCTATCACGTGCTGCGCGGGGTGCCCTCACCGGGGAACCTACCTCGCCATCAACCAGGCTCTGAAAAAGCTCAAACTCAAGAAAGATCAGGTCATGGTGACAGGGGATATTGGGTGTACGATCTTGGGGATGAATCCCCCATTCCACACGATTTGGAATGAGGTTTCCATGGGCACCAGCATTTCCCTGGCCCAGGGATATGTCTATGCCGGCATCGAAACCCCCGTCATCGCCACCATCGGCGATTCTACCTTCTTCCACGGCGGTATTCCGGGACTGATCAACGCAATCCAACACCGGGTTCCGCTAACGCTCATCATTATGGACAACGGCTGGACGAGTATGACGGGGATGCAAGTCAACCCCGGCACGGACGAGGCTTTCCAACCGGGCAACTGCCGGGTAGACATCGCCCAACTTATCCCCGCGCTAGGAGTGGAACATTTCTTTATTATGGATCCCTTTGAACTGGAGGCTTCCGCAGCCATTCTCCAACACTGCTTGACATTGCCCGGCGTCAAGGTAGTGCTATCGCGCCAGGAATGTGCGATCCAAGCCCAACGGCGCGGCTTAAGAGCAGGACAAGTCAAGGTTCATCCAGAAAACTGCACCCTGTGCCGGCAATGCATCCGTATTACCGGCTGCCCGGCCCTCACCGTTGGCGAGACCTCCATCCTTATTGATCCTGCTTTGTGTTATGGCTGTGGCCTGTGCGCGCAAGTATGTAAGTTCGGGGCAATAGAGCGAATGACGAATGACGAATAGCGAATAACGAATGACGGATGACGGATGACGAATTACGAATTACGAATTACGGATGACGGATGACGGATGACGAATGACGAATTACGGATCGAGAATAAATTATGAATGACAAAATATTGGATAAACACGCGGATGGCTCCAATCCGTTCAACATTTATCTTATCGGCGTCGGCGGACAGGGGGTATTGACGATTGGGGAGTTGATCGCAGAAGCAGCCTTTCAAGCCGGGATACCTGTCAATTTCTATCCCACGAAGGGGATGGCACAGCGCGGCGGGGCCGTCAAAGCACAACTTCGCCTGGGGCGCGCGGGGGCCGGGCCGAACATCCCGGAAAAGGGAGCCGGCCTGGTGATCGCCACGGAACGTTCCGAATCGCTCAAGGCGGTGCGGTTCATCAAACCCGGCGGGGATTTTCTGCTCTTTGGGCACGTCTGGTCCCCCCTTGCCGATCATTCCCAAGGAAAACACGAAGCCCCCTACCCTTCCCTGGAACAGGTACAGGCGCAGGTGCAGGCCGCAGGCGGCAACCTGCACTATCTCGATCCCCGGCAGTTGCCATTGTACGAGGGCACGCCCGTCCCGGCAAATATCTATGTGCTTGGGGCTGCGTTAGGACACACAAGTTTGGGCAGGCTGTTAGACGCCACAAAAGTAGCGGCCTTGATACGGGCACGTTGGAAACGCGGAGCAGAGCGCAACGCCTTCGCATTTCAGGCAGGCTGTATGTAGGACAGACATTCCTGTCTGTCAGCAGACCCGTAGCACAGACATTCCTGTCTGTCAGCAGACCCGTAGCACAGACATTCCTGTCTGTCAGACAGGCAGGAAAGCCTGTCCCACAATGGAGCAATTATGAGCATACAAAATCTTTTCTACCCGCGAGGCGTGGCCGTCATCGGGTCCGCGTCAGAGGGCAAAATCGGATGGGAGTTGATCCGCCAACTGTGGGCGGGCGGGTACCGGGATATTTTCGCCGTCAATCCCAGGGCGCAGGGGGCATTTTCCGTGCCGGGGTATCACGCGGTAACCGAG
>JAFGFI010000263.1 GCA_016931185.1 Anaerolineae bacterium | reverse complement strand
CAAATACTGTCTGAAGAAAGACTTACCCTGCCCGGTCTTGTTCTGGTTTCAACCTTCTCGCTGCGCTGTTAATGTACGGTAGAAAATCTTGGCTTAAATCCGGAGGCTTCAATAACTTGCCGTCCGATCACATTGGTTTGTGAAATAATGGTAGTGGCATCGGCCTCCGCCCTCTGTGCTTCCATCATTTGAACATAAGCCCGCGATTCACACTCCGCTAATAAATAACCTTGCAGTTCAGCATTATCATAAACAGGGTGGGTGTAGAAATCAAAGCTGAAGGTAGTCTCATTCTCGTATACCGCTGCATAGCCAATGAGTTGATTATCCGGTGCAAAAATAAGCCAGGCATCCTGTGCTAAATCAATCAATGTCCAATCATACAACAAATCATCTAAACTAGAGTCAGGCTCCCCATACTGCGCAATATCACATGCGATCATCAGATCGAGTGTAGCCTGGGCATCACCAGTCGTTGGATGTCGCATTGTTAAATTTTGAAATAGTTTCTTCATTTTACTTTCCTTAACGAGTATAAAACTTACACTATCACCCTATCAGAGTATTACCGCTATTATAACCGTGTAGTTTTGTGAGCGGTTATCGTTCTCTGTCGCCTGCTCCAGACAGAAACAAGGGTTTGGGTGTGTTTTTTCGTTGGCGGGCTACGCCCGCCAACGAAAAAACACATCTCTTCTGTGGCTTTAGCCGCTTTGCTGCCGTCAATGGCACCGTTTGCTCACAAAACTAAACGCATACCCGCTATTTATTCCCTGACCCCATGATGCTCTGCCGCGTGGCGCGCGGCCTGGTAAACCGACTGCAAGGGCACGCCGTGTTGTTCCGCGAGGTGACGGCAATCGGCGTATTCCGGCGCGCTTTTGGTGTGACCGTCGTGTAAATATGCAGTCTTGATGTGGACCGGGCCGTAGTCTGTCTCCACAGTGTGAATCTCGCGGCGCAGCGCGTGACGCGCTACGCGCTGTTCACGGATGCCCAGCGTGCTGGTCTCGCTGAACAGGATCGCCGTCATCGTTTCCACATCGTCGGGACGGCACAGCACGCGCAGCAGCGTCGCCGGACGGTTCTTTTTCATCTGGATAGGCGCAAAAAACACATCCAACGCGCCCGCCTGGAATAGCCGATCCATCACATACTCGTAGATTTCCGGATTTAAGTCATCTATGTTGGTCTCCAGAACAGAGAGTTCGGTAATATCAAAACAAGAGGGCAAGGAAGCAGGGGAGCCAGGAGGCAGAGGCGCATGGGAGCCGGGAGGCAGAGGAGTCAGGGAAGGTTGGTCATGCTCATAGGTATGGGGATGCTCGTGTGTGTGAGAGTGATCGTGCGGATGTGAATGGTTATGGAGCGAGTCATTGGATGATTGGATAGGCGCGACGCTATGCGTTACTTGGGGATCGTGGGAATGGTCGTGTTCGTGTGGATGGGTATGTTCATGAAACGGCTGATCATCGACGTGTGAATGTGGATGCGGATGCACATGATCATGTGGATGTGAATGAATCCCATGGCTCTCTTGCTCCCCTGCTCCTTTGCCCCCTCGCCCCTTTGCTCCTCGGCTTTCTTCTTCTCCAATCAACACTCGCAACACATTAGGGATCGGCAGATCGCGGGATCCCGCGCCGTAGCCTATGGCCTCCAATACCATCGGGGGAATCGGGCCATAGTCGGTGGCTAATGCGGAGAGCAAGGCCGCGCCTGTGGGGGTGACAGTTTCCATTTCTAAAGGACTGCCCACCACGGGCACGCCTTTGAGCAGCGCGACAGTTGCAGGCGCGGGGAGCGGGATTTGACCGTGCGCGCCACGGATGAAACCCCGCCCCAATGGCACCGGGGAAACAACCACACGCTCAATGCCCAGGGCCTCCAAACCTACCAGCGCACCGACAACGTCCACGATGGTATCTACACCACCCAACTCGTGCAGATGAACGTGATCCAGCGACGTGCCATGGATACCGGCTTCGGCTTCCCCCATACGATTAAAAATAGCGACAGCCTGCACTTTAATGGATGGCGCGAGATCGCTGGCCTCCACAATGTGCAAAATATCTGCTAAGTGTCGTTCCGGTGCATCATCGGCAACGATGACATCCACCTTGGTAGCGGTGAAAGCGTGCTTAGCTACCTTGTACACTTTCAGATCAAAATCGGCTAGATGCAATGCACCCAATCGCTCGCGCAGGGTATCCACTGCCAACCCTGCGTCCACCAGCGCGCCTAAAATCATATCGCCGCTGGCCCCTGCAATGCAATCGAAGTATAGTGTTTTCATAAGTTAGCCCTCTATGTGTTTCCTAAGATTAGTGTGTAAGTCAAACGTGCATGGTTCCTGACGTTTGAGGTTTGACGCATCACATATCAGCATCACGTCTATTTATCTGTCGTAAAATAAGGTGCGCAAACGCCGCCGCCCCATACCCGTTATCAATGTTCATCACCGCCACGCCGGAGGCACAGGAGTTGAGCATAGTAAGCAGGGGAGCAAGGCCATCGAAGTTCGCGCCGTAACCAACGCTGGTAGGGACACCAATGACGGGGGCGGCAACTAACCCAGCCACAACGCTGGACAGCGCGCCCTCCATCCCCGCGATGCTGATAACAACACTGGCGTTCACCAACCGCTCCAGTTCGCCGAGCAGCCGGTGCAATCCGGCGACACCCACATCGTAGGCACGCTCAACCCGGTGTCCGAGAAATTCAAGGACCTGGGCGGATTCTTCTGCTACCGGCAGATCTGATGTACCACCACAGACAATCATCGCGTAAGGAGCATCATTGCCCGGTGTAGGCAATTCCTCCCTGACCAGTGTGAGCAGCCGCGAGGTGGGATCGTAATGTGCGGCGGGCAACTGCGCCTGAATCGCGCGCGCCATCTCCAGGGTGACGCGCGTGCCTAGCACGCGGTCATGGTGTACCCACAAACGTTCCAAAATTGCAATAGCCTGCTCCGCCGTCTTGTTCTGGCAAAAAACCACCTCCGGCATCCCATTGCGCAGCGCGCGGTGCATATCCAGCCGCGCAAAGCCCCCTAAATCATCGTAGGGCAACGTCCGCAAGCGCGCCAGGGCGGTTTCCACGTCCATATCTCCCTGCCGCACTTGATCTAACAATTCACGAAGTTTATTTATGTCCATCTAATGTCAATACCTCATTCATACTTCCCGAGCGAAAACCAACTAAATCCAATGTAATATAGGTGTAACCTAAAATTTTCAACGCCGCAACAATATCCACACGGTGCATGAGAATTGTCGCAAACCCATCCGGGGGAACTTCGATGCGGGCAATGGTTCCCCCAACGTCATCCCCTGCCGTATGGTGGCGCACCCGCAGTTGTCGCAATCCCAATTCGTGTAACACGCGCTCGGCTTCCCCGATCTGTATAAGCGCGGGCTTGGTAATAAGTGTACCATAGGGGATGCGCGACGCGAGACACGCGGATGAGGGTTTGTCCCAGTTCGGCAACCCTAACTCGCGACCCAAAGCACGCACATCAGCTTTGGTAAACCCGGCCTCTTGAAGCGGGCTGCGCATCCCATACTCGCGGGCTGCGCGCGCGCCGGGGCGGTAATCACCCCGGTCATCCACATTGGAGCCATCCACCACCACGTTATACCCCGACTCTGTGGCATAGGCTAACAACTGCTCGCAGATGCCGGCCTTGCAAAAATAACAGCGGTCGGGTGTATTGGCCGTGTAGCGAGGATCGTCCATTTCATACTTGTCAATCACGGCGACCTGTGCCCCGATGTCGTGAGCAATAGCCTGCGCTTCCGCAAGCTCATAATCCGGCATACTGGGAGAGACCGCGATCACACCCAACGCGCGTATCCCCAGGACATCGCCTGCCACTTTCAATAACACCGTGCTGTCCACGCCGCCAGAATAGGCGACAAGAACACTTTCCATCTCACTAAGTATAACTTTCAAGCATTCAAGTTTATCCCACATTATCCATTTCCTTTTTTATTCAGACAGGAGTTACAAGATTGACAAGACCGAGTAGCTTCAATTTTGATAACCGT
>JAFGFI010000262.1 GCA_016931185.1 Anaerolineae bacterium | reverse complement strand
CTACCAACATATCATGTAGTCCAAACACGTAGTCATGCTGCAAATTTTCGGGTTGACTAGGCCGCTAGTAGCTTCCGGGAAGGTGAAAAAGGCTGGCACTTTACATCGGCGTGAGGTAGGGTATAGTAAATACGAGTGTAGAAAATAGGGATGGTTCAAGTTACCCTTACACTTTATGCTCTATCAAGCGTAAAAGTGTAAAGGTAAAAAGCAAGGTTCGGAAACCTTGCCAGAAAATATCTCAGATATTCAGGTAACAAAAGACAGATTCTTTATGACGAAAACTTCTGTTAAATGCCGGCAACTATTGCTATCCGCTTTGCTTGGATTGGTTTTGCTGTTGAGTGGGTGTTTAAGCCCCCCCCCCCTGAAGGCAGTTAGTGGCGTGCTAGACCTGCGCGATTGGGATTTTGAACGCAATGGGCCAGTCAATTTGGAGGGCGAATGGGAGTTTTACTGGCAGCAGCTTTACACTGGTGCCAGCCCTGCTTATTTACCCAATGGATTTTGTCATATTCCTTCTGCATGGAATAAATCAAAGGCCCTCGATCAAGGCCAAAAGCCGAAGGCTTTTGGCTATGCTACCTTGCGTTTACAGGTCTTGCTGCCATCTCAAGTGATTACAAATGAGACCTTGTTGCAGATCTATCTTGCAGATGCCTTAACAGCTTATCGCCTCTATGTGTTCGATGGTGAGGGACATTTGCTGGCTGATCCTATAGAAGGCGGACAAGTAGGTACAGACAAGTATACCTCAATTCCAGCTCGCCATCCCAACACGGTTCTTGTTTCCCCCGCTGAAACTTTGGTCCTGGTCTGGCAGATCAGTAACTTCGCCAATCCAAAGGATGGAGGCCCTACCCGTAGCCTTCGGCTAGGGACGCACACACAGATTGGCAATCAGTTAGACGTAGACATTATGCGAAATACGTTGAGTTTGGGGATACTGGTTGTTATGAGCCTCTATCACTTTGTGCTTTTCAGTTTGCGTCCCCGCGATAAAGCCTCATTATGGTTCAGCGTGATATGTCTGGTGCAGGCTGTACGCGTGGTGGCGGTAGAACATTATTTGGAAATCTTCTTTTCTCCTACAGGGGTGTGGCCTTTGGTACAGAGACTAGAGATTTTAAGTTTTTACGTTGGTCCACCTGTGTTTATGCTCTTCATCCATAGTATGTTTCCACAACAGGCAAACATCAAGTTTTTCTGGGGATTATTCAACGTTGGAATGGTGTTTGCATTTCTCGTGTTAGTCACACCCCCTACCTTTTATTTACACACGCTTGTGGCTTATGAAGTTTTTACCGGACTTGTCATTATTTGGTGTTTATATGTACTTATAAGTGCGATAAGAGTACGTAATATGCTGGCGTGGTGGATTATTATCGGGTGCTGTATTCTCTTTTTGATGTTGATCAACGATATATTGAAGAGTGAGCGAATTATCGCAAGCGTGTATATGACCCAATATGGAATGTCCTTGTTTACTTTCTTCCAGGCGATTGTGATTGCAGTAGATAATCAACAGGCACATAGACGTGCCGAGGCGTTAGCGGTGGATCTCTCTTATAGTGAGAAGAAGTACCGCACGCTTTTTGAGGATTCGCGCGATGCTATTTTTATTACAGACTATGCAGGTCGCGCTATAGATGTCAATCCTGCGATGCTTGAACTTTTTGGTTATACTCAGCAGGAAATGTTTCATCAGTTAGTCGGGAGTGCCTTTATTTATCCAGCAGATTTATTACGTTTCCAGCGTGCGATTGAGAAAACTGGTTCCATCCGAGACTTTGAGATTCAGTTACGAAGAAAAGATAGAACTCCGCTGGATTGTCTTCTCACGGCAACAATACGCAGGGCCGAAGATGGCAGTATCTTGAGCTACCAGGGTATTGTGCGTGATATTACCGAGCGCAAATATGCAGAGGAAGAGTTAAAACGCTATCGCGAACATCTGGAGGATTTGGTCTTTGAACGTACATCTGCTTTACAAACGTTGATCGATATCAGCCGGGAACTTTCAGCCGCCCTGGATATAACCAGTTTATTTGAGTCTGTCGTTAAACAGACTGCGCGCTTGATGTATGCTGAGAACATGTTTATCGCGCTCTACGATGCTGACCGTCACGAAGTAGAATTTGTTCTCAGCTTAAATCCCGAAGAGGTGGAAACTCGGACGCGGCGACCTGCTGATGTGGGACTGGTGGGATATATTATCCAACATGGTGAGCCGCTTTTGTTACGTTCTGATGAACCCGGAGTAGCGCGTCAGGTTGGCCGGGATGTTCTCGGCCCGGAGGCTGCAGCGTGGTTGGGGGTACCCATGTTGCGCGGCGAGCGGGTGTTGGGGGTTATAGCTGTGCAGCATTATACAGAGCCAGATACATACACAATGGATCATATTGAATTGCTACAATCCATCGCCGATCAGGCGGCAATTGCATTGGATAACGCGCGTCTGTACCAGACGGCGGAAGAGGCGCGGATTGTGGCGGAGGCGGCATCGCGGGCTAAAAGTGCGTTCCTGGCGACGATGAGCCATGAAATCCGTACCCCGATGAATGGTGTGATTGGCATGACCAGTTTGTTATTGGATACAGCCTTGACACCGGAGCAGCGAGAATTCACTGAGACTATTCGTACCAGCGGCGAATCTCTATTGACGATTATTAATGATATCCTGGATTTTTCCAAGATTGAAGCCGGGCGAATGGAGTTGGAGCAGCAGCCTTTCTTGTTACGCGAGTGTGTTGAAAGTGTGCTCGATCTGCAGGCGACGGATGCGGCGGCGAAGGGGTTGGAGATAGCTTCTCTCATTGACCCCCAGGTGCCCACCGCGATTGTTGGAGATGTGACCCGTTTGCGCCAGATCCTCATTAATTTACTTAACAACGCGGTGAAGTTTACAGATGAAGGGGAAGTTGTAGTCTCTGTGACGGCGCGTCTTTTAGAGGAAGGCGAGGATAGGTCGCAGGCGAGCAAAGGAGCAAAGGAGCAGGGGCGTAAATATGAGTTGCATTTCGCCGTGCGGGATACGGGCATTGGGATTCCTCCTGACCGGATGGATCGTTTGTTCCAATCGTTTAGTCAGGTAGATAGCTCTATGACGCGTAAATATGGAGGGACCGGCCTGGGATTGGTGATCAGCAAGCGGATCGCGGAGTTGATGGCAGGTAGAATGTGGGCGGAAAGTGAGATGGGGATGGGAAGTACTTTTCATTTCACTATCCAGGCGCGCGCGGCCAAAGGAACCAATCCGCTTTACCTGCGAGGGGCACAGCCTAATTTGCGCGATAAGCGCGTTTTGATTGTGGATGACAATCCCACTAACCGGCGCATTTTGATGCTGCAAACACGGGCATGGGGGATGGATCCGGTTGCTACTGGGGTTCCTTCTGAGGCTTTGACCTGGGTACAACAGGGGCAACAGTATGACGTTGTGTTGCTGGATCATCAAATGCCAGAGATGGATGGAGAAGTGTTGGCACAGGCGATCCACCGGCAACACGGCGATTGGCCCCTGGTGATGCTAAGTTCCCTGGGACAGCAGGAGACTGGCGTATCTTATGGCCTGTTCGCTGCTTATTTGCTCAAACCCATCAAGGCTTCGCAATTATACGATGTGTTGGTGGATGTGTTTGTTCAGGCCGAAGATCTGCCTCGCGCCCAGGAAATCGAGTCACTCTCGCAGTTTGATGTGGATATGGCGGAACGGCTTCCCCTCCGAATTTTGCTTGTAGAGGATAACGTGGTCAACCAAAAGCTGGCGTTATTGATGTTGGAGCGGTTTGGGTATCGTGCTGATGTGGCAGCTAATGGACTGGAAGCCCTTCAGGCCGTGGATCGCCAACCCTATGATGTCGTGTTGATGGATGTACAGATGCCCGAGATGGACGGTTTGGAAGCTACCCGCCGGATCCGTCAATCGGGCGCGGAGGGCACCATCTTTGTGCCCCGTATTATTGCAATGACGGCGAATGCGACTCGTGAAGGCCGCGCGGCTTGTTTTGAGGCCGGGATGGATGATTACATCAGCAAGCCGGTGCAGATCGCGGAATTGGTCGCTGCACTCAACCGCACCTCGCCGCACTTTGAGGAGAACCAAGAGTCGGCGAATCAGCGGGATAGTGAGACGGCGAATCAGCGAGATGGTGCCTTAACATCCGATTCTCAGCTTCCAAAATCCAAAGTTGAACTCCCAAGTCTGGACACTGATGTTCTGCGTAAATTGTATGCTTCGTTGGGGAGACGGGCGGACAAAAAGCTGGCGACGTTGCTGGATGCGTTCCATGAGAGTGCGGAGCGGTTATTGAGCGAGATGCAGCAGGCTTTTGAAGAAAGGGACCGGGAGGTATTGGAACGCGCGGCACATTCACTCAAGTCCACGAGCGCGGCAATGGGGGCGATGGCCCTGTCGGAGATCGCAAAGACGATAGAATTCGCTACGAAAGAAACTATTCCCCCCGGTGTTCCCGATTTGATCGCGCAAGCTGCGGATGAATATGCACGGGTAAAAGTTACATTAGCAGAAATCTTTAATACCCCCGGTTTCTTTTGAGGTATTACTCATTAACGCGGTGCGTTCACCAGCAGTGGGATGAAAATTTATGGCCTAAAGGCCAAGATATAAAGTGGTATTGTTGCGGGCGGTACTCCGCCCGCAACAATACCCTCTTTTACCT
>JAFGFI010000261.1 GCA_016931185.1 Anaerolineae bacterium | reverse complement strand
GACCTCATCGCCCAAGCCGCGCAGTCCCTCCACCTGGGGGATTCCTGGGCTGCGCCCTGATTTCCCCCCCTTTATTGAGATGATACGAACATTCTTTCCCACCAGATCATCCAGAGTGGATCTTTATCTGCTAACCGGATATGTTGGATGTCTTGGTCCGGCGCAATAACGAACACCCCCCACCCCTCAACATCAATGTGAAACTCCAACAATGTGGCATCGAGTTCGGTGGCTATCTTCCGCGCCTGTTGTGCTGATAACGGTAGAGTAAACTGCGTTGAGAAGTATTGGGGGTATTCGTAGCGAATCTGTTTCCAGATGCTGGCTTCCCGTGATTGGAGTTCCGCAACTTCTGCCCACATACTGGCGTCATCCACAGACTGGGGCACACCGGCTTCTTGTTGGATTGGTGCAACTTCACCTGTTGCCAAGCCCCGTAGGTGTTTGAGACGTGCTTGGATGTTGTTCACCTCATTCAGTAATGCCTGCAATGGAGCATCGGGGTTCTGTATTTCAAAGGGTGAGGAGGCTAGCATATCCAAAAATGCTCTGCCTTTACCGGCAACGGCATACTCAAAGGCAGCATCTGTGTCAGCCACTTGTAGACAACAATTCACCTGGTAACCATAAAGTGCCTCATTCTCACGGGAATAGTGGGCCTTGTCGTCTGAACTGCCAGCAGAACTTCGCATCGCTTCGACAGCTTCGATTGCTTTCGCATAAGCCTTTCGTGCCTCCGCGTAAGCCCTTTGTTTTGCATATAAATTCCCTAAATTTTGTGCGCTGACTTGATATAGGTTAGGCCAAGTGGAAATAAGAGAACTATTTATGGCTGTTTCGTAGTGGGTAATAGCTTGAGCAAAGTCGTGAGGATCACCAAAATATTCCGCCCTTTTTTGGAAGGCATTGGCTTGTTGACCTAGAATCATAAACCAATCTGGAGTGTTTTGTGGCATAGAATCCAGAGCTTCTTTGTAAACTCTGATAGCTTGAGTTATATCGTCTTCTGTCTTATTTAAGCTTGACTCAAAGCGTTTAACCCATAGATTGCCAAGCGTGAGACAGAACCCATACTTAGTCATTCCAGAGGAATCTTCCTTAATGGATTGTATATCCTTTATCGCAGTATCTATTGACTCCAAAGATTGCCGCGAATTTCTTAGTAAAGTAATCAGATTATGTTTTAGAAGTTGCTGTAAATCAGGTTCTTGTTCGGCTTCAGATAACGCCTGTTCATATACATCACGGGCTTTTTCAAAAGACCTAACTTTTTCAAAAAGTTGGGAATTATCAAACAGTCTACTATGATGACCATAGGCTCCACCAAGATTAAGATGCCAACCAATCCAATCCCGTGTACCAGTAGGGGTAAGCCGTATAGCCTCTTCCAGAACTTCAATAGCTTCTTCAAGATCAACTAAACGCTCAAAAGCCTCATAACTACAGAGCAATGTCCGTCCGAGATGACCAAGTATCTGCCCCTTATTTATGTTATCAAGAAGAGGAACGCACAATGCATTACGAAAAGCTAAGATTGCTTCATCTAGATCCTGGGAAGTATTGCCGAAAAACTCGAAACGATTGACTAAATTATTCGCCAGTCCCATCAATCGGACAGCTTGCTCAAGAGTGTTTGGTCGAGTTATTCTCAATGACTCTTGATACATTTCAATCGCTTTATTCAAATCGCTTAATTGCCCTCCTGTCTCGGATTCAGCTCCATAAGTCATCCCCAACATTGCATACACGGTCGCTTTGTCTACTTCATCAAGAGTCATTTCTTTGAGCAAGCGTTCGTAATACTCAATATAGTCTACCGATTTCGGTTGCGACTGATTCAAAAGTACAAATTGTCTAGCTAAATCTGTCGGCAAATTACTCAGCAACCTAGCGGAACCAGGAAACCGATTATCCGTAGATTGCCCAGACAACTCGATCATTTTGCTGTTGGCAGCTACTTCTATGCCAACTTCCTGGCAAGAACCCAAAAAATCCATCGCTGCTGATAAATCTTGATGCGCGACTTTACGGTCTTCTTCATCAACATCAGTTCGGTTTGATATTTCTATAATACGACCTTTAATCGTGTGTGCACGAAGCCAAGCCATTGGAAGTAGAAGTTCAGCATTATTTCTCACCAGCTTAATACGTTCTAGCCATGAGGAAAAATAATAAATATTCAATAACTCATCCATACGATCTAATACAGCTTGTTGTTCATCAGTAACGCGATTAGTAATAATGGCCTGAAATAAAGAAGTAGGGAAAATCTGAATTAGCTTTTGAAAATTTGCCTTATATTCAGGAGATTGCTCTGCTAATACGTAATCAACGACTTCCGGCTCCAGCAATAATGGTTCATTTTTTAACAGTTCAAGAACTGAGTTATCTTTTACAGCTTGATCAAATTCTTGCTTAAGTAATATTATTCTCAGCCGTCGCTGGTTAGAAGTTGCATCAAGGTTTTCTGTTTTTGGATCAAACATTTCCGACATCATGTCTTTTTGGGCCTGAATGAACTGATTGTCTGGTAAATCCATTACTGACATAAAAATGTCTGATAGAGAACAGTCTTCTTCAATCCCTATGATCTTTGCCATTCTCTTTTTTATTACTTCGAGCCTTTCTGCCGGTATTCCTTCTTGAAGATACGCCATCTCTGGTGATACTGCTTGCGAACGTTCAAGAAACTGGAGTAGGGATGAAATTCTATTTGTTAACTGTGGTAAGGATAGAGATTGCATTGTTATTAGCCAGTCTCGCAAAATATCTAGTGCCGCATTGCTTCCCAACTCGGGATGTCCTTGTACTATTCGCAATTGTTCTGACTTTTCGTCGACTAACACTAAGTCAGAAAGTGCCTGTGATAACTCCAAAGAATGCTCATCAGTTACTTCGCCAAATTGGTCAAGCCATTTCCTGGTTTGCGTTTCTACTTGGTGCAATGGCTTAGATGGCCATTCTCCAAGTCCAGATTGCACTTGTTCTACCAAGGATTCAAGTACAGTGAAAAAAGTAGGAGTGAGATCTACTCGGCTCACTGGTGCCCATAGTCCTGCTAACAAATTCGTCTCAAGAGTTAGTATTAGATTGGCGGCCTCTTTACTTCCAGGCAGATTGGGAATTTGACGCTGAAACGAAGCTTGCTGTTCTCTTCTTTCTCTACGAATATCCAGAGCTTGGGCATAAACATTACGGGAATACATAACTTCTTCGGGATCAATCTCTTGACTGGAATCACCAAGTTGTTTCAAAATGTACTCGGACAATCCAATTAACACCTCATCTACAGGCAACGGGGAATCCTCTAATATCTCAACCATTTGTTCCGGTGTTTCTGCAGCAGCCATAGAAGCTAATGCAATAACTTGAGGTGACAAACCTTCCCGAGTTTGACCATCAAATTCTACAAAAGCTGCCTTTGGACCTATTTCAACACTACGGTTCAAAAATGGCAAACTTTGATCCAACGCCTGACATAGTTCACTATTTTGATTTTTGCCATCAACAAGAATTCTATTTATAAGCTGAATAAATCTGGCATCGACAATAGAAGGTACACTTCGTGCAACATTCAATCGATCCATATCAGATTCACATGTTGCTAGTAAAGCAAGTCCGCCCAGAAATACAGCTAAATGACCACCCGTAGGAGCAAGTTCTTGGAAGTTTCCGGCATATATTGATTCGACTGTGGATAGAATTTCACTACAGTATGAACTGTTAAATAATCCCCAAAGCCCGCTTATTACATCAGGTGTCGTAGACTCATCACGTTCTTCGTAACGTCTAAGTAGTAGTTGTAGCAAATTCGCTGTCGTATCGTCTGAAAATTCTGGTTCGTTTGAGAAAAACTGTAAGAAGACTTCTGGTGAGTGCCGAAAAGCAAATTGAATCAAAACAAGTCGTCGTAGTACCTCCCTTTCGTCATAAGGTAATTCTGAATCATTGAGAGATAGTTGATGGCTATCCATCATTTTTCCCATTTCCGTAGCCAAGACTTCGATTTGTTCAGGACGTTCCTGCCAGGCTTCTTGAAATCCATTCCAAGAACGTATTCTAGGCCACACACTTTGCAACATACCACTCAAAGTCCAAAGTTCTAGAGGCATTTCGACTATGGGTTTATCAGACGATGCAGCTTCAACACCTACTTGTTTGCATCTCTCTAAAACTTCCAAATGCATCATACTCCAGCCTAAAATTAAGATGCGTGAGTTTCCATCGTCCGTAATCAAAGAAAAGAAGATTGATGAGAGGTGAGAATTCATTTCCTCAAAACCAGCATCTGAAAGCAGTTCATCGTGGTGTTCTTTAATCAATTGCCACTTTTCGCCCCAGGATGAAGTGTTAATGTACTGCCCAGTTAATCGCCAGAGAGGCATATTGTGCAATCTGATCTCCCCAGCACTTACTTTTTCCTTGATATCACTTATGAAGTCACGGCTATGAGTAAGATTACTAAGAAGATGTGTCGTTTTTGTATTTGAGGCCCATTCAATTAGGAGAGCCAAATTGAAATCAACCTCATAATCCAACAGAAGGTGAAGTTCGTTGATCAATACAAGGATGTCCTCGCCAGCAATATTTGTCGCTAACAATACCAAAATAGCCCAATCTACTTCAGAAATATCTTGTAATGCAATTCGTGATAACTCCTGGGTAAGTGTTGGTTTTTTCTCTACATTAGTACTTAAATCATCTATAGATTGAATTCCATTTTGATGAAGTGATTCAGTAAGAGTTGAGTATGTTTTGTGTTTTGATGAAATATGAAGTGGAGCCTCAACGCATATAGGCCATATAATTTCTAATAATGCCTTCTGCTTGGCTATAGCCTCAGCCGCTCTTTCGTCTCGATGTTGGTTGGCTTGTTGCAACCAAAATTCAAGGACTTCAACTGCTGTTTTTGAAAACAAATGAGGGTGGTCTATTAAGAACTGGCGGGTATCTTGAAGCAAGTTTGTATTGATGAGTCCATTTAACTCGTCTTGGAGCACCACATTGGAAAAAGCTGGATTGCGAAATAATGAAGGGTGCATTAGTTTCTCCTATGTCTATAGTTTATTTAGCACGAAAGTAGTCATTGCTTACGCCCAAGCATAATGTTTAACCTTTTAAATTATATTGAATTTCGTAACGTTGACAAAAATAACAGACCGCTGCAATTGCGGCGGTCTGTCAGTTTCCGGGAATGTGGGCGCAGAAGACTGCGCGAGTACAAAAAACGTACTTGGGCAGAAGCTACACTTCTGCCCGCATTTAGCTGATGATGTCAGCGGCCCACGCGGTAGCGTTGGTGCCATCGGGCGCGCCGGGGGCGGTGTAGAGGCCCAAGCGGAAGAGGGTGCGGGCGTAGGCGAATAGCGCCGCGCCCGGAGAGATCGCGGGATCGCCAGCGTAAGGCAGGGATGTCTCTTCGATGTTCAAGGCGGCTGCTTCATCACCCCAGGCCGTTTGTTCGGCGGCGGCCAGGGCGTTGAAGGCGGTCAGGCTGGCATCCCAGCGTGCAGAGTCCGTACCGATGTTTTGCTGCACCAGGTACGAGTTCCCGCGGTATGCGGTGGGGGCCAGTGCCCTGGGGTGGTCTTGGTCAAATATCCTTACAACTGCCAATTCGCCACCGGCGACGCCGTCTTATGCGCCGCCTCCAAATCCGCCTGCGCCAGCGCCAGGTACTTGTTGACCATCGCCAGCGTCGCGTGGCCCAACGCCATCTGCAAAGCGTAGGCATTCCCCCCATTCCGCAAGAAACTGATGGCAAATGTGTGGCGGAAGCGGTGAGGGTTGCAATTGTGAACATCCACTTTCTGCCCCAGGCGTTTGAGCAGTTTCAGCAACACTTTGCGGTCAAGCGGCTTGCCCTCCGTCGTGGTGAACAGGCGATGCGTAAAGGTGTCATCCACCCGCTCGGCATTGAGATACTTCCAGAGCGCCCGCCCCGTGCTGGCCGAAATTGGCAACGTGCGTTCTTTGTCGCCTTTGCCCATCACGGTGATGCGATTGTTCTTGAAATCCGCGTCCGCCACGGTCAGATTGCACAACTCGGAGGCGCGCACGCCGGTATCCACCAACAGCAAGATAATGGCGCGATCTCGCAGCCCCGTTACTCGCTGGTTGTTACATTCCCGTTTGCCGGGGCGATTGTACGTGCGCGAGCGATTACAGGCATTCAGCAAGGCCCGGATGTCCTCTTCGCTCAGGGGGGCAATGGTGCGCTGTTCCGGCTTGGGGCGCGGTACGGCTCGCAGGATATGCTCGGTCACGTAACCGGCTTCTACCGCCCACGTCCATAACGCCGACAGCGCCGTGTGGATATTCAAGATGGTCTTCTTGGATAAGGGTTTGACCGGGCGCGGGGCCACTCCGGCAGGCGCCGGCTGCGACTTGCTCAAATCGGCCAGAAAGCGTTTGACCAGTTCCGGGGTGATGTCGGTCAGGGGGGTATCGGGGTCAACGTAGTTCAGAAACTTACGATAAGCGTTGCGGTAATCCGCCACGGTATGCGCACTAAGCTGCTTGGCGCGCTTCTCCAATATGCAGCCTTCAACGGCCTGACTCAACGTGATGCTCTTCATCCTTGCTCCCTCCGGTTAATGGGTTTCAGCGCCGATAATCTTGCCCCTGCGCTGATAATAATTTAGGGTGTTTTTTTCTACCGGAGGGAGGGCCAACTATGTGCCCCGAGGTTTCCCTAATTATACCACAGTAGTCCTCACGGTACGCGAGGATGCAATACCATTGAGACTGAGGTAACACAAAATGGGCGAGCAGAGACTCGAACTCTGGACCTCACGGATGTGAACCGTGTGATCTAGCGGGGGGTGTGCCGGTCTCACGGATGAGGCGTTTAGACAGCCGTGTGCCCACGGCGGCCATACAACCGTGTGATCTGGAGCGTGGACTTTCTGGGGGATATTTTAAGGTTGAAAACGCCTTCCACCCCGTTTCTCAATGACAGGTGGAGGGCAGGGATTGCGCTAATGACACAGGAGAAATGTTACTTTTGCGGCAAAAAGTAGCAGAACACTGACTGCAATGATATCGGAGTATCATAACTATTCTTCGCCCAGGGTGCGCAGAATTTTCTCGGTGATGTATTGCCTGGGATGGTCGCGCCTCGGCACGACCTGGACGATGGCGGCGTCCGCCAGGCGTCGGCGGTAGCCGCATGACGTGCATCGTGAACCCGGCGCGCAGTTAGCTGATTTTGTGCGACCAATTCCAACATCACAGAGGCCGCATCCAGATTATCGGATAGCACACTCAATGCCGATGGCGGCTCAATCAGGAGGCGCACCGCTTGCGCGGCCTCTGCCGGCGAATGAACCGGTTGCGCGCCGATCCAGGTTAACGCCGCATAGACTTCACTGAGGATGCCGACCGTGGTGCAGGCTGTGAGTGTACCCCCGCGGGCCGCTTCGACCAGGGGCCGTGCTTCCGTATGGCGTGGATCGCCCAGAAGCAGGGCGCCGATCAATACACCCGCATCCAACAAGACCGGCTTAGACAGCGTCGTCATAAATAGCCTCTTTCCAGCCATGCGGAACATATCCTTCTAGTTCGGGGAGTGCTTTCAAAACAGGCTTGGGTTGAATAATGATTTCTATTCCGCTCGATAGTTGTATGGTTAACGAGCGTTGACTTTCCACCACAGCCCACAATACTTGTGGCAAAGAATGTTGGGTGAGTTCTGTCAAAGTCATCACGTCTTGTCGTTCCATGACATTTCCTCCTTACCGCCAACGGCGCGGGTATTTCCTGGATCAGTATGACCTCTTTGCCCAGGTGAGAGCCGACTTTTCAGATTTGCTATCAGTATAGCACAAAAACTACATCCTTTGGGTTCAAATGCCAGCCAACGCCGGCATCTGATTCCACGGTCGTTCTTCCAGCAGCCGCCCAACCCGTTTTTTGCGTGTGTTACTCCACTGCCTTAGTGAAGAATGGGATATGGGTGGCAAAGCATTGGTTGCTGATGTCCGTCACCCAGTTTGATTTCGATAAGCCTGGCATCTTCCGGTACCACCGCAGGGAATCGTGGTCAGCCCAGCCACTGTTTTTTGAGGTCCAAAAAGGCTTGGCTGGGTCGTCCACGGCGTTTGGGTAAGACCGGTGGTTTCGGAACTTTGAACCAGAGCAGCTCGCTGACTGACCACAAATGGTCGGTAATGCCCGCCGCAATGGCGGGAGTTCGTCTGAGCCAACGACGGCGATGATGAGGAAGGAGCAGTTCGACACGCAAGCTCTCATGATAGGTACAGAAATTGTAGACCGTTCCCACCAAATAGACGCCCGCGTGCAGGGTCGGGATTTGTTGCACCAGGCAGCGGCTCCGACGAACCAGCGGAGCCAGCCGTGCGCGAAAGGTCGCGTTGAGCCGCTCGATGTAGGCGGTGTTGATGCCGCCCAAACCTTGCGAGGCCTGGAGCAGCGCGGCAACTTGTGCCGGGGCCCCCTGGCAAATCCGCTGCACCACCCCCACCACCCGGCGGCCGCAATACTGTTTGACTACTTGCGCGATATGAATGCCATCCCAGGGACGCAAGCGCGGACGGCCCGACTTACTCGTGGAGAGCGGCTCGCGAAACGTGTCGCGAATCGCTTGCAGATAGGTACTGAGGCCATCAACACAAAACAACAGGGGGCGACACAGCGCACAAGCCCGGACTTTTTGCATCAACGCCTTGAGCAAGGTCTGATCGCGTCGCTTACCTACCACGGCCCCCAACCACAAGCGCGACTCAACCTGGAGGGCCATCGCCAACCACAGGATCATACCCTGTGCCTTGACCCAGATTTCGTCAGCCTGGACCTGCTTCAAGTCGCGGGGCTGCTCCACGAGATGCTCGTGCACCTCTTGAGAGTGCAGACCAGCTTTTTCTTGCACGCGCTGCACAGTGCGTTCGTCCCATTCAAAGGCCGCGACAATGGCCGCTACCGGGCAGCCATGGGCCAGCAAGGTAATGACCCGCACCATCTCGACGGCGGATTTGTGCGCGCGGTAGAAAGGCGTGCCCTTCGTTTCAGCGAAGGTTTTGCCGCACACCTCACATTTGTAACGGCGTTCCTTCTGGCTGTGAATGCCGATATTGCCTTTGCCAATTTGCCCACAGGCGACACATGTCGCATTGGGGCAAAATACTTCTTGCGGGTTCATGGGTTTCTGGTTTTCTGTTTTCATACCCAGATTGTGCCAGTACTCCTGCTTTTTGCAAATTCTAGTAGTCTACCACGGTTAACTGGGGGGCTACCCATCTTCCAGTAAATGCCGGGCTTTGGCCTTGGGGTAGCTTTGTATTGGGTGGTGTAGTACGTCGAACGAAGAACAACTATCAAAGCGAAACTGGAACAGCGGTCTCTTGTGGTTAAGGATGGGGGCCATTGGCAGGGCAAAGGTTGCCTTGCGCCATGTGCTAAGCTGGAAGAGGCGGCGGGGCGGCGTAGCCATATGGAGTCGCTGCGACGATGCGGGTCAGGCAAGAGGCCACCCTGCCCTCCACTGCCTCGCTGCCGTGTAAAGGTGCAGAGCATTTAGGTTTTTCTCTAACAATGAACTCTCGGTTCGCTCATTTTTTAGGCGGTTTCCAGAATTGTTGAAGCTAATTCCTGTACTCTGTATATGCAAATAAATCTGTTATTTGCACTTACAAGTAACTCTCTTGCACATTTAGCATCTATAAACTTGCTCGCAAGAGTATTTTTATGCAATTCCTCACTTTAGTTTGATAGTATAGCAAAAAGATAGCTACTTTAGACTTACTTTAAGTTCAGGTGTGCATTTATGTAGGTGGATAGCGCCATGTTTGGCCATAAACTTTGACCTCTGGACTGAATTTCAGAAACTCGCTGAAAAATAAGCGAACCATAAGAATGAACGCATTTCAACATCATAGAGGCGGCGAGAAAAGAGTAACTTTTGGGTCTATCAGCTTGAGTATATGTACATGTCCCGATCTTTCTTGGGCTACTATGCACCAACGCTCCCATGAACTTTCATCAACTAAAACGATGGCACAAGAGAGTATCGGATTATCGCCAGTGAAAGTAGCGATTAGTTCTCCATCTTTCAAGTCCCATACCTTCAGTGAGTGATCATCAGAAACTGTCACTATACGCTGTCCGTCTGGTAGCACTATTACCTTATTGATCCAGTCGTTATGTCCAGACAATGCCCATTCTTCCATCCCAGTTTCTAAGTTCCACAATATTATCCCGTGTAGACCTACCGATACAGCATATTGCCCATCTGGTGTCACGGCTACGTCTGAAACGTAGCCATGTTCACCCAGCGTTTGTATCTTTCTACTCGTTGCCAAATCCCATATTTCGATCGTCTCGTCGTAAGATGCGACAACAGCCCGTTTTCCATCTGGCATTATTGCTAATGCAGTGTTGTGGTCATTAATCGTTTTTGCATTTTCTTGCACATTACGCTTATATCGGGAGTCATATTGAAAAACCTGACCATCTCTAGTAACGTAGAAATCAAACACATCCACCATTTCATATTCATTTTGTAACACTAACTCGGCTCTTCTCATTTCTAAATCCCATGTTTTAAACATTTTATACCGAGACTCCAGTATCTCTGTTTCTCCCTCTGGTTCAAAAGACTTAACATCACAGCTACTTGTGTGTTCGTGTGATCTACACTTTTCTCCCCTCATTAAACTCCAAACCTTAAGCGTTTTATCTAGCGAGGCTGAGACTATATACCGTTTATCTGGAGTCACTGTCATCGCAGTAACTTTATCCGTATGCCCAAACAGTGTACACTCCGCCTTACCTGTTGTTAAATCCCAAACCTTGATAGTTTTATCCCAAGAAGCCGACACCATTTGCTGTCTGCTCGAAGTTACCACCACTGCACTAACCAAGGATGTGTGCCCCGGCATCCGTATCATTTTTCCCGTTAACAGATTCCAAATCTTGAAGTCTCCAAGAACCGAAGCCGATATTGCGTAACATCCGTCTGGCATCACTGCTATTGCGCTAACTGATGATGAATGCGTGCCCAATGTACGCTCTTCTAAACCGGTCATCAAGTTCCACTCTTTGATTGTCTTATCTTCAGACGCTGAAAGCACTCGCTGACCATCTGGCATCATCGCTATCGCATTGATTGCGTCTGTGTGACCGATCAATGTTTGTATTTCTTCTCCTGTCATCAGATTCCATACCTTAAGTGTGCCGTTTTTAGATCCTGACACAACGTGCTGCTCATCTGGTGTTACTATTACCGCAGTAATAGATCCCACCTTTTGTCCTGACAGTGTTTGCTCTTCCATTCCAGTCGTCAAGTTCCATATCTTGAGCGTACCATCCTGAGATCCCGACACAACTCTTTGTCCACTAGACATTATTGCTACCGCATTGATCTTATCTGTGTGGCCTATTAAAGTTACTATTTCTGCCCCTGTCATTAAATCCCACACTTTAAGCGTCTTATCTTGAGAACCTGATACTGCCCATTGTCCATCTGGGGTAACTGCTACAGTGATTACTTTGTCCTTGTGTCCTTTCAGAGTACATATCAATGGGCTTCCCGATGGCTCCAAACTTGGAGTTATCGGACATAGCCAAGGATATGCATTAGAATTTTGCACTTGAGCAATTAAAATACGGATAGACCTATCCTTGAATAATAAAAGCCGTCCAATCAACTGCCCCGGCAATTGTGTTTTATCACGCGCCAGCACATGGGAAGAAAGCTTCAGAGCCCCCTGTATAAGAGAGAGGATGCGCTTTTTAGAGTTGTCCTTAGAAATAGAAGCTGTGAGCGCAAGGTTGTAATCGGCAATCAAGTCGTTGATGGTAGTGATTTGTAACTTGGCCCGCAACCAGTCAGGATCTAGCAACAAAGCATATAGATCTGCATCTTGCCCCGCCTGCACTAAGTGGTAGGGAAGATATTGGAAGAAATAATCGTCATCTGGACCGGTGGCCCATTGCACAGCACCACGAGTGTCAAGTGTACACAACGCAGCGTAAGCAATTATAAACTGCGCATGTAGGGCTGGAAAATTCTCGTGTTGTTCCACCAAGTAAGCACGCAACACATCATGCAGTCGCAATATCCCTTTATCAAGATCAAAATGTCGCAGCAGCGAGCGGTCAGCTAATAGTAGACAAAGGTGTATTGAATCAATGGTATCTAAACCACCCGTCGCATTCCATAGCGTCACCAAAGCATCAAGAGGCACATCCACATCCTCCGGGAAGATGGCCAGTTCGAGGTAGCGAGTACGCTCGTTTGTATCCAGCAAATTCAGGCTCATTTCTATCGTCAGGGCGACTGCTTGCTCGCGTGCCTTGGGTTCCCGTGCATCAAAAGCGGTTAGACCATGCTTATCCAAAGTACGATTAACCCACGCCAATGCATTATCTGGGGATTGTCCCCATTCTATACAGGTGCGTAATGCACCGTTGACTAGGCTGATTAGCAATGGCCATTCGCCAAGAATCGCCGCTAGTGATTGTAAGGGCTTACTGTGGCTCTTCGTGGGCACAATACCTGCACCCAACAGTGCTACTGCTTCATCTGGATGCATCGCGTCTACATTGACCGACCGAACGCCGATAGGCAATGCATCCCGGTTGCGAGTTGTGAGCAGTCGAACACAATTTTTCCCTCCACGAAAGAAGGGAGGGAGGTGGGTCGCGTTCCACACGTCGTCTATCACTAGTAAGCAGTGTTTCTCTCCCAACGCCTCCGCCAGCTTTTGAGCAGCATCTTCGATGTCCACGAAAGCGGGACGTTCGCCAGTCAACGCATCATAGAGCTTGAGTGCTCCGCCGATCACGTCCGGCGTCTCACCCAATGTAACCCACAACACACCATCGGGAAACTCTGAACGAAGTTCGTGACACAATGCGCACGCCAGGGTTGTTTTGCCAAATCCACCTGCACCTCGCAGTGCAGCAGTGATCGCTACCGAGGTATCGCGTTCTAGTAATGCATTGCGCAGGGCATTGTATTCAACTGGACGAGGAACAAAATTAGAAGGCAGATCATCAACCATAAAAGGCACATTGTGGTATAGAGTAGTTTGAGGCGCAAATATTTGCCCATCCTTGAGGCGCATAAAGAGTACTGGAATGGCAAAATCTGGGTGGTTTTGTGTAACCAAGGTGCCCCGAGCCTGGTTCAGAGCGAGGTCTACTGTCCCATGTTCAAGTAAGCGGGTGTAGAAAACTTGACTTAGCTCCCGTGCTGTGACAATCGAAACCGAGTCTTGCATCGCCACAACGGTAGGAATACCAGCTGTGATAAGTTGCGGTCCTAGTCCTCGGAAGGCATCGGCAGTGTCGCGCGTGGCGCTTTGACACGCCGATAGGTAAACTAGGTGTGGTCGATGAAACTGACGCTTCAGCAATTCACATAGTTTATCGGAAGTAACAACTTGCGTGTTTCCGGCTTCATCTTGTAAGTAGAGCATGGCTTCTCGTTGCCGGTGATTGTAGGCTCCGTGTCCGATGTAATGCAGTACATGGTAGCCTTTATGAAGGTGGGTTTCGAGTTGTTTCAATGTAATAGACGATGGGATGAAATCCAGCTCGATATAAGGCAATTCGCCCAGTGCTTCTTTCAGAATATGGCGTTCTTGCTCAACATCAAGGGGGGCTAATTGGTATCTATCCAGATCGTGGGGATTGGAGATTGCAATCAATATACGAATAGGACGCTCTGTAACGATTTCGCCATAGGGTATCTCACATGGAAGATAACGCGAGAATGGCGTCTCTGGTTGGGCAGCGAGCAGCACGCCGTTCTCCTGCAAAAGCTCCCACGGAATTGTGTGTAACTCGGGTGCATCTGCGTCAATCCAAAGGCGAATGCGCCGTTGGGGGAATTGTCCTAATGCACGCTCCCAGGCTGAACGAAGCGTTGTGTCGGCAAAGAGTAATTCAAATAGCCGCTGTCCATCCGTGCCTAAATCGCCACTGGAAATCCACGGAAGCGTATCAGAGGACAGATACCCCCGTCTAAACTGTTGTCGACCCTCTAATTGGATTTCTACAGGATAGCCTTGTTCTTCTCGTTTGAAAATACGGATTTCCAAATCAGGAAAGCGAATATCAGGCATCTACTTCCTCCGTTGAAACAACAACAAATGCTCCTGCTTAATCCTAGCCTGCTGATTGAACGACTTCTTCGTCATCTACAAATTCCTCAGCCAGCGTTCCTGAAACGGCATCCCCAGTCTGCAAGAATTCACGCCGCCCCCATCCCTACCTCTCTGCCCGGCGGCGTATACGTCAACCCAAACACCGCGTCTGACAGCCACTTTTTGAAGCTCTCGTTGTCGCTGTACTGCTTGAACAGCTCGGTCTGATCGGCCAGCAGGCTGATCATCACCCGCCCCAACGCTTTCTCGAATTCGACGCGGGCGTTTTGGGCGTCGGAGTGGCGCATGGCGTTCTGGTAGGCGGGATCGGCGGCGACTTGTGCGGGGATTTCGGCGGCGATGATGTGCTCCACCCGGTCGCGATCCTGCCAGTCCAGGTTGCCGTAGATGTCGTTGAACGTGCGGATGATGGCGCTTAACCGCTCAAGTTCCGGCTCCGGCTTCCAGCCGCCCTGGCCGGTGGGCGCCGGCTCGATTTCGGCGTCTTCGTCGGCCAGGGTGATGGCGAGGGTGGCCTGCACTTCGGCGCGGTAGCTGTCCATGTCCACCGCTTCCAGGATGCCCCGCGCGAGGTCGGTTTCCTGGGGCGCGGGCAGTTTGGGGATGAGGAAGTTCAGGAAGATGGAGAGTTTCTCCCAGCCGGCGTTGTTGTAGGGCAGAATGGACGAAAGGAAGTTGTAGGTGCGCACGAAGGCTTTGGCGTTGCCTTTGAAGGCCACCTGCCCGTCCTCGTCGAGGTCGGCCTTGTAGACGGCGACGCACACATCCAGGATGGGATCCAGCCGCTCCCGCGCGGCCCCGCCGAGGTAGAGGGCGGCCAATTGCTCGACCTGCGCCTCCTCGTACACCTGCGCACCGTCGAGGTCGGCCTTGAGGTCGTGCAGCTTATTCGGGTCGGTCTCCCGGCTCAGGAGGGTGGCGCGGTAGTACGGCTCGAAGGCGCGCTGGATGGCGTCGGCGTCGTTGACGAAGTCCAGCACGAAGGTGTCGTGTTTCTGCGGGTGGGCGCGGTTGAGGCGCGAGAGCGTCTGCACGGCCTGGATGCCCGCCAGAATCTTGTCCACGTACATCGTGTGCAGCAGCGGTTCGTCGTAGCCGGTCTGGAACTTCTCGGCCACGACGAGGAAGCGGTAGGGGTCTTCCCGGAACTGCTCCGGGATTTGGCTGCTCGGAAAGCCGTTGAGCGTGGCCTCGGTGACGGGCTTGCCGCCATACTCCGGTTCGCCGGAGAAGGCGACGATGGCCTTGTACGGACTCTGGCGCGCTGCCAGGGCTTCCTGGATGGCGAAGTAGGTGGCGATGGCGCGCTGGATGCTGGGCGTGACGACCATCGCCCGCGCCTGCCCACCGAGTTTGTGCCGGGCCAGCACGTCGGTGTGGAAGTGTTCCACCATAATCTCGGCTTTCTGGCGGAGCGCGTACTCGTGGGATTCTACGTAGCGCCGCAGTTTCTTCTGCGCCCGCTGGCTGTCGAATTCGGGATCGTCGGCCACGGTTTTCATCAAACGGTAGTAGCTCGCCACCGGGGTGTAGTGCGCCAGCACGTCCAGGATGAAGCCCTCCTGGATGGCCTGCTTCATCGTGTAGGTGTGGAAAGCCCGGTGCTTGACCTCGCCGCCTTCCGCGTAGGCCTGCCCGAAGATTTCCAGGGTGCGGTTTTTGGGCGTGGCGGTGAAGGCGAAGTAGCTGGCGTTGGGCAGCATCTTGCGCGTCTCCATCAGATGGTTGATGACGTCTTCGGTGGTTTCTTCCTCGTCGTCGGAGGTGGGGCGCACTTGGGCTGCGCTATCAGCGGTGTCTGACGTACTTCCGGCGGTCGTTTCAAACCTGGAAGTGCGCCCCACCTGTCCTACCTGCGAAAGCGCCATGTGCATTTTCGCCGCCGTGCGCCCGCCCTGGCTG
>JAFGFI010000260.1 GCA_016931185.1 Anaerolineae bacterium | reverse complement strand
TGTTCGCCACGCGCCATTCCTCTGCTACGTGCTCCAGCGCTTCCATATCGTTGGCCTGGGTGGCGAGGTATGCCGGGCACTCCGCGCAATTCAATCCGCAGTACGCAATGATCTTATCCATGACAATTCTCCTTTTTTGTATAGTTCGTTTGTTCTACTACATTCTTCACGATACGCCGCAAACGTGACAAATCGTGTCATATTTGTTGGCTAATCCGGCTAAAAACGGCGAAGGTGCGCGAACCTTTTTCGCGCACCTTCGTAAGTGCAGAGAAATCGGAGAAAAGGTTATTCTGCGGCGACGACAACCACGCCGACGATACCTGTTCCGGAGTGGATGGACAGACCTGGCGTGAATTCTGCCGTGATGATATCATCAGGGTAGGACAGATGCTCGCGCAGGCGCACCTCAAACTCGCGCGCTTTGTCCAGTGCGTTGACGTGGATGATGCTCATGCGCTCAATGGGATGCCCGCCCAGGCTCTCCACAGTCAATTCGACGACGCGATCCCAGGCTTTGTGTTGGGTCCGTACCTTTTCGAGCATATCAAGCTTGCCATTTCTGACTGTAAGAATGGGCTTGATATTCAACAGGTTCGCCATGCCTGCTGCCAGATGCCCCACGCGCCCACTCATCGCCAGATACTTGAGCGTCGCCAACGCCGCGTAGACGTGCGTGCGCTCACGCAAGGACTCTGCCGCGGCAATTGCCTCCTCTTTCGATGCCCCGCGATGGACCGCCTCGGCGGCAGCTATCGCCATATACCCCTGTCCAAGTGACAGGGTGCGCGAATCCGCGACGGTAATATCGCGATCGGGGAGCAATTCGCAAGCGGTGAGAGCGGCGTTGTACGTCCCGCTGATTTCCGAACTGACGCAGAAACAGAGAATCGAGATGGCTCCGGCATCGAACGCGGCTTGATAAGCCCGGGCAAATTGCCCTGGCGTTGGCGCGGACGTGGTCGGCAGTTTGCCATCGCGATCAATCCGCGCGAATGCCTCGGTGTCATTGATATCCACGCTGGCCTGGAATGTCTCCTGGCCGAAGTGGATGTTGATCGGCACTTGTTGGATGCCGTATTGCGCCGCAACTGCGGCCGGTAAACTTGAATCCGTATCGGTAACAATCGCAATGGGTAGCATAAGTTCCTCCTGAACCATAAATAAAAGAAAGGCTACTGTTAGTGTAAATGAAAACCCTGTGGGGGCAAGGGGCATATTGGTGGTTAGACAAAATCGCGAAGCAGACCTATAATAGCAAACGTGGGGGCCGTACTCATCCTGTATAGAGCATAGAGCGTGTTAATCGTCAATGACCAAAGTCAAAACAGCTTTATTTATTGCACTCTGTCTCATACTAGTCATAATTCTGGCTATATTGCTGTTCAATGTTGTGCGTCTGGCGGGCCAGATCCAGAACACGCCGGTGGTCTACGTTGTTGTCACGCCGACCAGCAGTGTAATCCCACCAACCCGCACTGCCATAGCTTCTCCGGTTGCTTCATCGACTGCCGCGTCCATGTTGGTGCCGACGTGGACGCCAACCTTCACGCCTTCACCGCGGCCAACCTATACTCCCACACCCACGTACACTCCCACACCCACAATTACACCTTCCCCGCTACCGCCGCGCCGGCCGACTGCCGTTCCTGTCCCACCGATTGCGGGGATGGAAATCACGATGACCGCGGCATATTCGGGTTATCTCCCGATACCTATCCCAACGTTTGTGCCGCGTTATCCCATTCCCACGGATGCGCTGACCGTCGTGTTACTTGGCAGCGACCAACGCCCGGACTGGGATTATTGGAACACCGACGCGATTCAATATGTCGTTGTTTATCCTGACATCCCATCTGTGTCTGTGCTCTCCATCCCACGCGATCTTTACGTCTATATCCCCAATATGCGGATGAGCCGCATCAATACTGCCGATTCCTATGGTGAGCGTTACGGTTTTGACGGCGGGGGACTCGGCCTGCTTAATCAGACGTTGTTGTACAACCTGGGCATCACTGCTGACTATTACGCTAAGGTCGATTTCAATGGATTGATGGGCTTGGTTGACATGCTTGGTGGCGTGGAAGTGCCCGTTCACTGTCATTTGCACGATTATTGGCCTATTCCTGACGAGAATGGCGAGTATCACATCCTCACACTCGAACCAGGCTTGCATCAGATGAATGGGGAATTGGCGCTCTGGTACTCGCGGACGCGCAAAACGACCAGTGTTTTCGCTCGTGAGGAACGCCAGCAACAAATCCTGGAAGCGATGTGGCGCAAGGCGAAGCAGTCCAATTTGTTTGCGATGATTCCTGCTTTATACGAGCAGAGTCGCGACCTTTATCAGACTGATCTGGGCTTGGGCAACATCCTTGAGTTGGGTATGACGGCGATGCAGATTGATAGCACCGATGTGCGTTTCTATAATATTGGACGGGCGGAGACGCAGTTCTACATTACAGCGCAGGGTGGTAATGTCTTTCTGCCGGTGTGGGAACCGATGGCGGCGGTGATTGACGCCGCCATCGCGCGTCCTGCTCCAAGCCGCGCTGCCCGCGCCGACATTCACATTGAGGTGTGGAATGGGTCTTACGCCCCCGACCGCGATTGGCTCGCGGCAGACACGCTCACGCGTTATGGTTATACCCCCATCGTTGCTCCGTCTGACCATTTGGACTATGCTCAGACACAGATCGTTGTCTTCAGCAGCACGACTAAAGGCACGGGTCTCAGCCATATCCAACAGCTTTTTCATGTACGTGACGAAAATGTAATCTACGCGGAGGACCCCGCCCGCGATGCAAAACTGCGCCTCATCCTCGGCGCGGATTACGATCCTTGCCGGTAAAACAAGCATTCAGCCATCAGCTTTCAGCTAAGGCACTTTGCTGAAAACTGACGGCTGATGGCTGAAAGCAATAGATTACGCGAACGAATTGTAGAGTGAGCGCATCCACAGCGCATCGCGGGCATCTTCCAGCGTCCAGCCTGGCAGCAGCGGGCACGTCACCCGCACGCTGCGCCCGGCGGGCACGTCGAAGTTGTTGTCACTGAAGACCACGTCCGCGCCGAACAGCCCCACCTCCACAAACCGCGCCAGCGACTTCGCCGTCACCTCGATGACGAGCGCACCTTCCCATTGGCTCACCTTTGCCGACAACTCCGGCTCGACCAGCGCAAGGTGCTTGTCGGGAACGAAAGTTGCCACGCGCTGTGCGATCTTGGTGTCGCC
>JAFGFI010000259.1 GCA_016931185.1 Anaerolineae bacterium | reverse complement strand
CGAAGTGATGGCCGGGCAAGGGCTGTTGGACTGGTTGGAGTTGAACGTGGGGGACGAGCTGACGGTCGTCTTAGGTGGATGGCGTCACCGGCCTGTCACCTGGCGCATTGTCGGAGCTTACACCGAGCCGGTCAACGCCGGGCAGATGGCGATGGTGAACTTTTCTACGCTGGCGCGATTGTTACCAGACGAAAGGTCGGTGGTCTACTATCTCAAACTCGCGCCAAACGCGGATACGAGCCTACTCAAACGCTATCTCGAGCCACGCCCTGAATCCGATTTGAACCTGACCCTGGTCGGACAGGCTATTCCAGGGGTGGTGGTCTACCTGCAACTTGCACTTTTCGTATTATCCGGTATCCTAATCGGTATAGCTTTGGTTAGTGTGTTTAACACCTCGTTGTTGGCGGTGCAGGAGAAGTTACGCGTCATCGGGGTACTCAAAACGCTTGGTTTTACTCCCTCACAGGTCATCACGATGGTGAATACCACGGCTGGATTTCTGGGACTTTTGGCGGCTGTGGTAGGATTGCCGTTAGGATGGGTGTTCACGAAAAGTGCGTTGGCGATATTGTCCAAATCGTATGGATTTGGTGCGCTGGAGGTGCCGCTGAATGTGCTCTATGCGCTGGTGTTGCCCCTGTTGATGATCGGAGTCAGTATCGCGGGAAGCTATCTGCCGGGGAAACGGGCGGCGCGGGTGTCTATCGTCAACGTATTGCGCGGTGAGTGAGATGCAGTTCATGGTTGAGATCAAGCAACTCTGGCGAAGCTCCAGAATCTATCGCATCCTGTTGACGGCAACGGTGGTGTATGCCGTGCTGCGGTTGGTGGTGCATGGGGCATACCTGGCTATGATGCTATTTCCACAAGCGGGGATTATGGGGGGTGTGCCCGGATGGGTAGGGGCGGAAGGGCCGATGATCCCCGATGATCTCAGAATCTATCTGGATGCGGCAGAAAGTTTTCAACTGCGACAGGGACTCTATCCCCATCCACCTGTAGACAAGATGGAATTCTACCAATATGCGCCATCTTATGCGCTAGTATTTTCCATTTTTCTTGGATTATCTCCTGTTGCAGTGACATTGGTTCATACACTATTGCGTTTTTTGATTTATGGATGGCTTTGCCTTTTGTGGGCAAGAATATTCCAACGATATAATATAGTACAAGCTGTTCGAAGCATGGCGTGGACGTTGCCTATATGGGTACTTTTTTCCGTATTTTGGGACGACTTAGGTTATCTCAATGTTTACATTACTATGGCTTTGTTGGCTACACTACTAATTAATGCAGTTCTGCGCGAACGTTTGATATGGTCGATCTTTTGGGCATCTGTCATTTTGCAGATTAAACCGCAATGGGCTTTTGCAATTGCGGTGCCATTGCTTTTGGGACGTTATCGCTTCTTCTTCAAATTACTAATTTCAACTGTCATTGTATATGGTATTGTCCTTGGTGGAGTCACCTTAATTGCCGGTATTTCCTATGGATGGGAACAGCATATCTCATATTTTAGACTTTTATCCAGTATCAATGGCAATGCCTATCCCTGGCGGGAACCAATAGCTTCATTCTTGGGATACAACCACTCCATAACGCAAATCATAGTTTATCTTCTCGGAAGAACGCCAACGGCGTTCTTTCTATCACTGATTGTTCGACTAGGCTTGTTATTACCCTTAATACTGTTAGGGGTTTATTGTCTTCAAAAACCTGCCAAGCGTCCTGCCTATGAGGTCCCTGTTTTTGCCCTGGATTTGGCTTTTGCCTTATATTTAGGTGTTTATATCTGGATGAATGTGGTATGGGAGTTGTCGTTAGGTATTGCCGTATTCAGTTATCTAGTTGCATTTTCCCAACGAAAAAAAACCAGATATTTAGTTTGGGTCGTATTCTTGCCTTATGCCCTCGTGGATATTTGGCGCTTGATCACATTCGCTGTGTGGGGTAGCGATATTATTTTGTCAGGGTTATACGTGGCGACAGATCCTTTGATTTACGTTCCCTGGATTATGATTGTGGCTATAGTTTTCTATGGGATAGTTATACTACAGTTGTGGAAAGTAATGCCGGCCATGACTTCAAAAAAGGCGTAAATGATGGAGCTTGAGACCTTTTTGCATTTGCCCATCGAGGAAGTCGCGCGCATCGTACGCGCTGCCGGGCCAAAAGTATGCGTGTTTCCCATAAACGGGACGCGGCGGTGGCTCGTGCTTGAGTATCCCGAACTGGTGGCCGATGACTTTGCCCAAGCATACTTTGAGATTGGTGGACAACGCCACATCGAACTGTACAAGCTTTTTTTTGACCATGGCATCGAGACGCTGTTGACCCCCGTCTTTGGGCCGGAGCTCTTGGATCGGGGCGATGGGTATAACGAGTTGGTCGCTCCAGGGCTGCTGTGGTTTACCGAGAACCCGGCGTTTCTCCAATTCTACGATGCGTACGACGTTCGTGTATCCGTATATGGCGATGCGCAGCGTTATTTCAAGGGCACATCCTACGCTCATCTTTTACAGGCTTTTGAGGAGTTGTCTCGCCGCACCGCACATCACCAGAGTCACCGCCTGTTTCTGGGGATCTGCGCTCACGATGCTACCGAGAACGTGGCCGAAATCGGTATTCGCTTTTACCAGGAACAAGGACATGCGCCGGATCGGCGACGGATTGTGGAAGCATACTATGGCGAGTACGTCGATCCGGTCGACTTTTTCATCGGCTTCGATCGCCCAACCGCCTTCGATATGCCACTCATCGCCACAGGAAACGAAGATCTCTATTTCACCGTCAGCCCATCGCCCTATTTGGATACCCACACACTGCGCGTGATCCTGTATGACCACCTGTACGCGCGGCGATTAGGTGAAGAAGACTATACGATGGTTGGGCAAGATGAATGGGAGACGCTGGCCCAATTCTATGCCATGAATCGACATCACGTCCTTGGGGTCGGGCGACGAGATCGGAGCGGATATTTCTGGATTCCACTTCCACAGGTGATATTCCCAGATATAATGGAGGAGACTGGAGAGTGATGAAGAAGGTAGTCCTGATTTCGCCGCCCAACGACTTTGCAGGCAACACCAATGTCGTCCGCTTCACCACGCCCCTGGCGCCGCCATTGGGTATCCTGGCATTGGGTTCATATCTGGCGACGCATAATGTTCCGGTTGAACTCATTGATGTGCAGATGGACTTTGGGTTCGGTCTGACGCGGGACGCGGAAAAGGTCGTCTGTCAGCGTGTCGCTGCATACCTTTGTGATCAGGCCGAAGAGATCGCCTGGATCGGCATCTCGCAGATTTCCAACTCTGGAAGCGGTATCATATTGGCCCAAGAGATTCACGCGGCCCTTGCCCAGATTCCCATCGTCTTTGGGGGATACTTCCCGTCCAGCAACTATCGAACACTGCTGAAACGCTATCCCTTTATCACTGCGATCGTGCGCGGCGATGGCGAGGCTGCGGCGCTGCGGATTAGCCAGAGTCTCGATCAGGGTCGATCCTTTCTTGCATCCTCAACGCCCAATTTAGTGTGGATCGATCATCAAGGTGAACTAGAGATAAGCCACGCCGAACCGATGGACGTGAGCGAGCTGCCCAATCTGGATTTTCGACTCTTGCGCAACCTCGAACGGTATCAGACCATCGACCTGATGACATCTCGGGGATGTCCATTCAAGTGTAACTATTGTCTGGAAGACAGTATGCGGCCTTATGCTGAATTCTCGCCGGACTGGGTGACACGACAGATCGACCAACTGGTAGCCGAATTGCCGGGCCGGCCGGTTTATATCTGGGACCCGATCTTTGGCGTCAACCGGCAGCGAACGGAGAAAATCTGCCAGGCCATAAAGCGTCCACGGTTCACCTACGCTGTGGAGAGCCGGGTGGATGTGATGACACCTGATCTCGTCCCCACGTTACGCGAGGCGGGTGTAGAGATGATTTTTTTGGGCATCGAGTCGGCCAGCCCGTCCACGTTAGTCCGCATGAACAAGGTTCGTTCCGAGGCCGGGGCAGAGAAATATATCCACCAGGCCATGGACGTGCTCAGGTCTTGCTTTGAGAACCAGCTTACACCCGTGATGGGCTTGATGCTTGGCTTTCCTGGAGATGATGAAAGCGATTATCGAGCAACGTTGGCGTTTATCCAGCAGGTAGGACGCATCCACGATCAGGTTATGCACAAACGCGGTGTGGCAACCGGTTTTATCCCCTTTTCTTTTTACTCGAAAGTCTATGACGGCACGCGGCTTGCTCAACACGTTGAACGTGAATATCCTGCGGCCATACTGAGGACAGAACCATTTATCGGCGAGAGAACCGTGCTATCTCCCTCGCCCGGTGTGGACCTGGACGTGACACGCCGTTATCAAAACGAGATCACACGCCAGGGTGCATATACTCCGCTCGCGCTAGAGCGGCTGCGCTGCTATGGTGCATTCTCGATGGAAGCTTTCCTGGCCGCGCACCCAGAATTGATAGACAAAGGCGGGGTGATAGTGCTCGGCGACAGCCTGCTGCGCTATCCGAGAGAGTTTGGCGTCGCCTCAGCCTTTATGGACTACGACAAGTCCAAAGACATCTCGTCACAACGCGATCTGCCGAACGGTCGCGGTGAAGAAGAAATAGTCTAGAGAGGTTCTGTTTTTATCAGGCCAAAGTGGGAAACACAGCAGAGATTGGAATCCGACATCATACGGGGATTTGGTACCTGCTGCCTCAAGTGCAACTCACAGACGTGCTAACCACTCAACGCGCAGGCAGGTAATCGCTATGGATTTACACGCAGCATGGATCGAATTGCTCGAAGAAACCGGTCCCGGAAAGATGATGACCACGGCTTACGATACGGCGTGGATTGCACGACTGGCGGAGATCGGCGAACCGATCGGTGAATTGGCGCTGGAATGGCTGCGCGAGCACCAACTTCCGGATGGTTCTTGGGGCGCGGAACAGCCCTGCTATTATCACGACCGTGTCATTTGCACCCTGGCGGCTATTAGCGCCTTGGCGAGGCGCGCATATCCTGGTGACCGCGGTCGCTTACGCCGGGCAGAGGCGGCTTTGGAAATCATGACACCCCGGTTGCACGAAGACCCGGCAGGGGAAACGATTGGTTTTGAGCTTATTGCCCCTACCTTGTTTCAAGAGGCAAAAATACTAGGAGCGCTCCATCGTGAAGAAATTGAGGTGTTGAAATCTCTAGCACCGCTCCGCTCGGCTAAATTAGCGATGCTTCCCGATGGCGTGATCAACCGTTCGGTAACAATGGCTTTTTCGATTGAGATGGCGGGCAATGATGGCAAGGATTTATTGGATGTAGAGCATTTACAAGAGCGGAATGGCTCTATCAGCTATAGCCCTTCGGCAACTGCCTATTTTGCTTTATATGTGCGCAGACGAGATCCGAACGCGCTTGCATATTTGCGTTCAGTGGCTGCTAATGGTACGGCGCCCAATGTATCCCCAATCGATGTTTTTGAAATAGCGTGGGTATTGTGGAACCTAAAATTTGCTGTAGATTCATTGCATGAGAATGTGTTGGATCTTTGCCAATCCCATCTCGATCACCTATCTTGGAGTTGGACTCCTGGTATTGGAACTGGTTTTACAAAAAACTATGCCCCTAAAGGCGGAGATGAGACTAGCATCGTTTACGACGTGTTGAAATATTACGGCCGTGCTGTGGACATAGATGCAGTTTTGTCTTATGAAAAATCTTATTATTTTTGCTGCTTTAATATGGAATCGAATCCATCAATTAGCGCCAATAGCCATATTCTGGGTGCATTACAGCAAGCCGGCTTTGAGAAGACACATCCTGTAATAATTAAACTATTGCGCTTTTTAGGTAATTCGAGAATGAATGGTGCTTTTTGGGTTGACAAATGGCATACTTCTCCCTATTACGCGACGTCTCATGGGGCAATCGCCTGTATGGGATACGACGACCAAATGGCGAGCAATGCTATTGATTGGATTTTATCAGCCCAAAATGCTGATGGCTCCTGGGGATACTACTCAGCAACAGCCGAAGAAACCGCCTATTGTTTACAGGCATTGGCGATTTGGAAACGGCGTCACAATGATCAAATTCAAACAGATGTGCTTCAGCGAGGTCAAGAATGGTTGATGCACCATATAAATCCTCCATATCCACCTCTTTGGATTGGCAAGTGTTTATATTGCCCTGAATTGGTGGTCAAATCAGCAATTTTGAGTGCGCTCACGTTGATAGAGAGTTTTTAGAATTCAAATGATAACTCAACTATTAGAAGTGTCATCTACAGATCCCGAAGACATTCGACGTCGCAGGCTACTCAATATATTACTAGTTGGAACGGGCTCTTTATCATTTTTTGCGCTGATCGCTGTCACGACAGCTTATTTTTTTGGCCTAACTTCTACAGAAGATTTCAGACAGCTTCTTCCGATTGCACTAGTTTTGCTCGGAAGCCTGATTATTATTTTTCTTATCAATCGGCACTGGTCTGGCTGGTGGGCTGGTTCGTTATTTATATTACTGTTGATTACTGCGTTTGTGTTTTCGGACGAACCCCGTCAAGTTGTAGAAGGCCGTTCACTCTTTCTCTTCACCATCCCCATACTTATGGCCAGCGTGGTTCTCCGCCCCTGGGCCAGTTTTATTGCCGCTGGTGTATGTGGCGCAATTGTCGCCTATATAGATGCATTTGTATTACATAACGTACCTGGTATACCGACTATACTTGGGTTGCTCACTGTCGCTTTCGTCGCCTGGCTCTCCGCCCGCAGCCTGGAAAAGGTCCTCTTCGATTTGCGCCTATTCAACCTGGAATTGGAAGACCGCGTGCGTGCGCGCACCAACGAATTGCAGCAAGCCAACGAGCAATTGATCCTCGCCTACGAAAAACTCCAGGAACTCGACCGGCTCAAGTCGCGCTTTCTCTCCATCGTCTCGCACGAGCTGCGCACGCCCCTCAGCGCCATCCAGGGATTTGCCGAAATGCTCCAGGCGGAGGTCTATGGCCCCCTCTCCCAAAAGCAGCGTAACGCGCTCCAGCGCATCATTGCCAACGATGAGCGCCTGTTGAACCTCGTCAACGATTTACTCGATCAAGCGCGGATGGAAGCAGGGCAGCTCTCCCTGACTATTGAGCCTTTTACTTTGAAAGATCTGGTCGACGATATGGAATCCACGATGCGCGTGCTGGTGGAATCGAAGAAGCTGTATCTCAAGGTCCACGTTTCTCCCGCTGTCCCGGCTACTTTAGAGGGCGACCGCAAACGATTGCACCAGATTCTCGTCAACCTCATCAACAACGCATTGAAATTTACTCAAAAAGGTGGTGTCAGCGTTCACTTTTATCGTCCCGATGAAGAACACTGGGCTATCGATGTTGCCGATACCGGGCCAGGCATCTCACAAGAAATTCAGCCCTCTATCTTCGAGCCTTTCCGCCAAGGCGATAGTTCGTCAACGCGGGAGCACACCGGTTTTGGATTAGGACTTTCCATTGTGAAACAATTGACTACACTTATGGGCGGAAGCGTGAACTTCATCAGTGAGGTTGGGTTTGGTAGCACGTTCACGGTCAAGATTCCGATTGTCCCATCGAAAAATACTGCTAACCAGCAAAGGGCAGGAGGCATAGCATGAGAGAGAAATTTGCGTTGATTATCGAAGATGAAGAAGATTTAGCGACCATTTACTCCGAGGCGCTCAAAGCGGGCGGATTTCAAACCGAAATTATCTACGATGGGTTCGTCGCCCAGCAGCGGCTCACCGAAGTCTGCCCTGACGTGGTTGTCCTGGACCTCAACCTCCCGCACGTTGATGGCAACCAGCTTCTGAACCAGATCCGCGCCGACCCGCGGCTTGAGAAAACGCGCGTCCTGGTCACCACCGCCGATGCGGGCATGGCGGACATGCTCGACCAAGAAGCAGATCTTATCTTGCTCAAGCCGACCAGTTTCATCCAACTTCGTATGATGGCTGAACGTATGGGTATGATAGAGGAGTAAGTCAGAGCGCAAAAGTTAAACGTGCTTGACACCCTCATCAAACCTAGTACAATATTTCCAATTGAATAGTCCGAGCTGAGTGCCCGCACCCCCGGATGGGACGGGCCAAGAGCGAAGCCGGTGGCATGTGTTCCACATGGAGTCCGGCGCTGACGCGCAACTGTAAGTGGTGGGGCCTTTACAGGTCGCCCACAAGCCAGGTCGCCTGCTCAGCTTGTTGCGGCTACACCCTCGCGACAAAGGGGTGAGACCTGCGTAGTGCAATGCGCTACCGGAGAATCATCTATCCCTTGCTCGTGAGGCAAGGGATTTTTTGTTGGTAGCACATCACACAAACGCGGAGGTTATGATGAAGAAGTTAGG
>JAFGFI010000258.1 GCA_016931185.1 Anaerolineae bacterium | reverse complement strand
CTACCAACATATCATGTAGTCCAAACACGTAGTCATGCTGCAAATTTTCGGGTTGACTAGACCGCTAATAGCTTCCGGGAAGGTGAAAAGTCTCTAATCACACATGACGCTTCACGTCCTATACCCCCGGATACCATGTGTGTGCGTTAGTCCAGTAGATTTTTTCCAGTACCTTTTCGGGTAGCCCTAATCCTTGTACTTCGCGCCCACGGATAGTGAGCATTTGGTCCGTCTCATAATAGGCAAACGAGGTCTGGTAGGAAGCTGCAAATTCCGCGATGCGCTGTTCCCGTGCCTTGTCGGGTAGTGTAGAAAGGGGCTCCCACTGTATCATGTCGGTGCCGAAGAGAATACGATCCTGGTAGTCAAGGAAGAATTGGCGGACAGTGGCCGTATTTTGGATGGTCAGGTCGGCCAGGCGCGCAGAGGTGTCCACGGCAAAGTTGGGATACTTTTCTAGCCGTTTGGCGACCTCCGCAACATCATATTCCAGGCTACCCAAATGCGCCCCCACCAGATGTAGCTTTGAGTGATGGGCAAGGACGTGGTCACGGGCATCCATCAAGGCTTGGTGGGAGGGATACTCCGGTTTGCCGTACATGTGCCATTCTGGATTCTGGCTGTAATAACCATAGTGGGGATTTTGTGGATCATGAAGTGGCTGCCAGCAAGCCAGCGGCTCCGCAATGTGCATCAGGGCCGGTTTTTCGACTTTTGCCAGGTAGTCATAGATAGGGGTAAAGATGGGATCATGAATCATCAAGAAACTCCCATCGGGTTTGCGCGCATCCATCCCGATATTCTTCCAAAATTTACAGGCAACTGCCCCGGCGTTGAAATCCGCTTCCAGTCCGGCGATGGCGCGCGCTGCATAATCTCCTGGAGTAGCATAATCCTCTTGTGCGGGCAGTGGAAAGGAGGTACACCAGGCATAACGTTCTGGGAATTGTTTTGCCAGTTTCTGGTAAGCGTGTACTTGATCCTGTAAACGGTCGCTGACGGCGCCAACCACACAGACATTGAGCATCTTCAAGTTCAGGTCTTCTAACAACGCGAGAAAGTCCGGACTGTCCCCGGTGTAGTGCATATGAGCATCAATTTTATTCATAGATTGGAATCTCCTCTGAAAATAGCGAATAGTGAATTACGAATTACGGATTCAATTTTCATCCTACTGCTGGTGAACACACGGCGTTAATGGGTAATTCCTTTGAAAATTGTGAATTGTGAATAGTGAATCGAGAGTCGCTCGGTCCCCTTATCATCTTGTCTCCCTGTCACCTATGTCGCCCCAGAAGGCTTCTGCTCCCGCTTTGAACAGACGCGGCACATGAGTGTAGACGTAGCGGCAGCCCTGGTGCAGGTAATGTTTAAGTGCCGCATTGCTGCCCGCGGACCCGGGAATTTTGCCGGCGGCGATGATGGTAGCGAAGGTTTGCGCGATGGCATCCTGGACTTCGGGCGCGTCAGTGCATCCTGGGTAGCCCAGCGATTGGGAAAGGTCAGAGGGACCGACGAAGAAAATGTCAATCCCCTCTACTTGCAGGATAGCATCCAGGTTGTGGAGCGCTTCGACCTCTTCCAATTGCACACAGACCAATGTCTCGGCGTTGACCTGTTGCACGTAATCGGCAGCGGTCAACCCGAGTCCGTAATGGGCCGGGCGCGTGCCTGCCGCCAACCCGCGTGTGCCAAGTGGATGATACTTGACGGCTTCCACTGCTGCACGGGCATCGGCGGCTGTATTGATATGGGGAACCTGAACGCCCATGGCGCCGCGGTCCATCACACGCAAGATAGCATCCGGTGCTTTCGTTGGGGGACGGACGATGGGCGTAATGCCGCTGACTTCGGCGGCTCGCACCAGTGTTTCCACACTTTCCAATCCTATCGTGCCATGCTCGCAGTCGATGAGTACCCAATCAAAGCCAAGTGCGCCTACCATTTCTACAATTTGAGGGGAGGGAAACATGATCGAAACGCCAAATGCCGGTTGGCCGGAGAGGATTTTCTTTTTCATGGTGTTGGGTTGCATATTGACTCCTTAGAGGATTGGGTAGTTGGTCAGAAATATTAGTTTTCTTGTGTATCCGCCCCTAGTTTATGCTTTCTTACGTAATAAGCAAGTCGCAAGATAAAACCGGGTGTCCGTCACATTTTCGTAAACCGCTTGTATAGCGAGACTTGCCCACCCCCAACCCCCTCCCACTTTGTGGGAGGGGGCTTTTTAAGGGCATTTTGCGCGTGCGAGCAAAGCTCGCACGCGCAAAATGCCATTTTAATTTTCCCTCCTTCCCCCGGTCTGCCGGATTGTCTCTTGACCTTATCATCTTGAGGCTATAATAGAAGTGTTGTAGTACTCTAGGGTATGTTCTTTGATGAAGCGCGACTAGAGTATACCATCGTAAAACGTGAGTATTTTTATGTTTTACACATTACGTTTTACGTGCTGGCTCGATAACCTAACTCATTTGAAATGTACCCAAATATATGACACAGGAGGATATCTATATGTTTATTGATCGTCCCGATATTGAAAAAGGGATTAAGATCGCGGCGCAGATTACGCCGGAACCGGCGGAGGAAGACCTGGCTTTTATTCAGCAGATGGGAGTGGAGTATGTTGTGTTATGGACAGGGGGAGATAAGGCAAGCTATGAGTATTATGCCAGCCGGCGCGCGTTGTTTGAGAACGCCGGTTTAAAGGTTTATGGTTTTGGCAGCAGCAGTGTGCATAATCAATCTGCCATTACCCTGGGATTGCCAGGGCGTGATGCGAAGATTGAGGAGTACAAACAACATTTGCGTAACCTGGGCAAGGCCGGGATTCCTTACACAACCTATGCGCACATGGCGAACGGAATTTGGAGTACCGAGCGCGAGGCGACACGTGGCGGCGCTTCGGCGCGGGCTTTTAATTTGGAAATGGCCGAGGAGGGACATTGGGCGGGGACAGTGTATACTGCACCTCTTACCCACGGGCGCAAATACTCGGAGGAGGAAATCTGGGATAACTTTGAGTATTTTATTAAGCAGGTAGTCCCGGTGGCAGAAGAAGCGGGTGTGAAGATTGGTATTCATCCTGATGATCCCCCCGTGCCTGAACTAGGGGGTATTCCTCGCTGTATCTTCGGCAATTTTGAGGGTTACAGGCGCGCGCTGGAAATCGCCGACAGCCCCAATGTGGGATTGTGTCTGTGCGTCGGTTGTTGGCTGGAAGGCGGGGAGTGGATGGGCAAGGATGTTTTTGAGACTATAAAATACTTCGGTGAGCGCGATAAGTTGTTTAAGGTGCACTTCCGCAATGTTAGCCAACCCCTTCCCTACTTTGTCGAGACATTTCTCGATAACGGGTATATGGATATGTACAAAGTGATGCGCGCGCTGCGCGAGGTGAATTTCGACGGTGTCGCCATTGCCGATCACATCCCACAGATGGTGGGGGGACACCGTGTTAGTACCGCGTTTAGCATCGGGTATATGAAAGCGTTATTGGAGCGGGCAAATGTGGAAATTTCAAGGCCCGACTGGAAAGGAATGAAGATCGACTTCTAGTTCTACAACTTATGGCATTTGTGGAATATGTGCCTGTCTTTTTGGCCGGTTGAAAGATCGATCCCCGATTACACGGTGTGCGCGCGCGGTACATCGCCCATTGAATCAGCGCAGCGTTGGGCGCAGGTGGGGATTAATGTTACTATTGGAATGCCGGGGACAATCACCGGTCAGGTACGGGTGCGCCCTGGGGATTGGATTATTGGCGGGCCGGATGGCGTCATTGTGGTCCCGCAGGAAATCGCGATGGAGGTGCTGGAGAAAGCGGAAGATATCGAGACCCGTGAGCAGGGGATGCGTGAAGATCTTGCTGCCGGGATGTCATTTAAGGATGCATTTGAAAAATGGGGGCGTGCATAAATAATTCTGTGTAAGTATAAGGAGGTTAAGATGTCTACGGTGGTAGTTCGAGTAGAAAGCCCAGAGTTGGGATATTTGAATGTGCGTGATGCCCCAGAGGGGAATTTAGTGACCCAGGTTTCACATGGCAGCACACTGCTGGTATTGGAACCAGAGGCAACGGCGCGGGCAAAGATCGGACAACAAGGACAGTGGTTGCAGGTGCGTTTGCCGGATGGCCGGCCCGTCTATCTCGCCGCGTGGTATGTGGTGTTACACACGAGCCTGGGCGGAGCTTCTTCTTTGGGGCCGATCTCTGACCGTGTTTCCTCTGCCACCGGGCTTCGCCTTTGGGTTTATAGTCCAGAAGTGGGCTTCCTCAATATCCGTAATGCTCCTTCGACGTCGGGTAGCCTGGTTACCCAGGCGCAACATAATGAGGCCTTGACGGCATTAGAACCGGAAGCGACGGCGCGGGCGAAAGTTGGACAGCAGGGAGAATGGCTCAATATCCAGTTGGAAAGTGGACAAAAAGGGTATGCGGCTGCTTCTTACCTTTCACCTATCAGCCCCCGCCCTGTGGATGCATCACTGGAACCGGCGGAATCAGATAAAATTACAATCACCCCCAATCTTGCCGGAACCGAGCGCCAGGTGGCGATGATTTGGAATCGTCTGGGAGGGCAGTTACAAGAATTATCCGATCAATTGGGCATCGACCCCGCTGTGGCGGTTGCTGTATGGACAGTAGAGTCAGGTGGGCGTGCATTTGGACCTGACGGGCGTATGGTGATCCGTTTTGAGAACCATATTTTCTATAACCAGTGGGGTAAACATGATCCGGGGCGTTTCGCGAAGCATTTCACGTATAATGCCGACCGCAGTTGGACCGGACATCAGTGGCGGCCCTCGACGGGAGATGCGTGGCGCACATTCCATGGGGACCAGAATGGGGAATGGGAAGTTTTGAACTTTGCTTGCTCGCTTAATGATACAGCCGGTAAGAACTCCATTAGTATGGGGGGGCCGCAAATCATGGGCTTTAATTCGGCAGCGTTGGGATATAATTCTGTACAGGAGATGTTTAAAGCCTTTGCCGAGAGTGAGGGCGATCAGGTTATTGGCTTCTTTAACTTTGTACGCAGTCGCGGTGCGGGGACCGTTCAGAAATTACAGGCCTCGGACTTTACCGGCTTTGCGCGAGTCTATAATGGCTCCGGTCAAGCGGAAACCTATGGTAACTTGATACGCCAGGCTTACGAAGCCTATCATAAGCTTACCTCTGTCTCATTTGCCTTGACGGAGGTCGCCGGTGAGGCGGCGGTGATGGTCGAAGTGGATAATTTGAAGCGCATCCTGGGCATCGGCAAAAAGACGGCTGAGCGATTGGCGGCGGAGGGAATTGATACTTTCAGTGAGCTGGCAGTGATGGACGAGGAACGGCTGCGGGATGTTTTAGGCGCATCCGCGAATCGTCTGCGTTGGATTGGGACATGGCCTGCGCAGGCGCGTCTGGCTGCCTGGGGAGATTGGGAAGCTTTGGAAGATTTTCAAGCAAGGATTAAATGAATAAATAGGGAAGACGTCTATGGATTATGTTGATTTTGGGAATACAGGATTGCGAGTATCTCGGCTTGCAATGGGAACCGGGACGGCAGGCTGGGCGGGTCGCTCTGAGCAGACCGCGTTAGGGTTAAAGGGGTTGGCAGATTTGCTCTGCCGGAGCTATGACCTGGGTGTGACATTTTGGGACACTGCCGATGAGTACGGTTCACACAAGCACGTAGCACAGGCGCTCAAGACGGTGCCGCGTGACCGGGTGGTGATCGCCACAAAGACGGTCTCTCGGGATGAGAAGGGCGCGCAGCGCGATGTGGAGCGCTTTTTGCGTGAATTGCAGACCGATGTCTTAGATATCGCGTTATTGCATTTTATCTCGCGCTCCGATTGGCCTAAAGCTTATGCCGGGGCGATGGCCGCGCTATCACAGGCGAAAGCCCAGGGTAAGGTGCGTGCAGTAGGTATTTCGTGCCACGACTTAAGTGCATTGCAGGCTGCAGTGACCTCGCCGTGGGTGGATGTTGTGCTGGTGCGTATCAATCACGCGGGGACGAATATGGACGCTCCACCGCGGCGAGTTGTACCCGTGATCCAGCAATTGTATTCTGCGGGTAAGGCTGTTTACGGGATGAAAGTTTATGGTGTGGGCCGGCTCGCGCGCGACCCGCGTACTGCATTGGCGTATGTTTTTGGACTGGGTACGGTTCATGCCGTTACTATCGGTACCAGCAGTCACGCGCAGCTTGAAGAAAATGTGCAATTGGTGGAAGAGATTGCGCCACAGTGCAAGTTGGGAACCAAGAGTTAGGATAGAGGCTATCAGAACTTTCAAATTAACGCCGGCGTTCACCAGCAGTGGGATAAAAATTTAAGACGAAACTAAGTTTTCAAGTGCTTTTGCAATTTGCCAATTTCCGATTTTCAAGGGAGAAACAGATGCTATGAAATTCAACAATAGAGACGACATTATTCAATTGACTCCGCAGTGGACGGGAGAGCGATTCCCAGATGGGAGACCGCGTGTACCGGATGATATTTTGCGCCGGATGAAGCGGGTGGTGACCGAGGAGGCATGGGCAGTGTTATGGCAGCACGGTTACCATTTTCAATTTGAGGGCAACTGGACGCGCCTGCATCCCGACCGGGTGTTGGTAGGGCGCGCGGTGACGGGTGTATTTGTCCCCCATCGCCCGGACTTGCACGATTATCTGATGGATTACGGTCATAATGAAGAGGGCCGTATTGGAGCGATGAACTCGTGGGTGATTGAGACTTTGGTTGAGAATGACGTGATCGTGATTGACTTGTTCGGTAAAGTCTATGAGGGTACATATTCTGGGGCCAATCTCTCGACGGCCATTGCCTCACGCACTAAGCGAGGCCAGGTTATCCATGGTGGAATTCGTGATGCACAGCAGATCTTCGAAATTGATGATTTTGCGACGTTCTGTAGGGGCATGGATCCCACCCCCATTCGCGATGTAACGCTGGTGGGTATGAATGTGCCATGTCGTATCGGTGTGGCGACATGTATGCCTGGTGACGTTGTATTAGGTACGATGACGGGTATTCTCTTTATCCCGCCACATCTGGCCGAAGAGGTCGTGGAGCACTCGGAACGCACCCATATGCGCGAGCTATTTAGCCATCAAAGGCTGCGTGAAGGTATCTACAACTCCAGCCAGATGGATACAAAGTGGACTGAAGCCATTGTGGCAGATTTTGAGGAATGGCGTAAGACCCATTCGATTGACGATGATGCGCATATTGACTGGGATAAGGAAAGTGATCAATCTGACGCAGGTGGAACGCTGCTTGGATAGCGCTAGGGCTATCGCATTTGAAGCCACAGACTACAAAAGTCTCAGCAGGTAACTGGATTTTGCGCGCTTTCTCTTCAACACTGGCGCTGGGTGAACCTGTTAACTTGTAAGACTTTTGGACCTTCCAGGAAGCTGTGAGTCCATCAAGCCATTCTAAGCTTCCTGGAAGGTTAAAGTAGCCCAAATGGATAGCCCTAATATTTGTAACCGATCGGGTGGTATGCACTTTTTTTCTTTGTTTTCATCCGTGCAATCCGTGTCCAAAGTGCTTGAAGCTGTCCAGGTAGTCACTTGAGGTATTTGTGGAGGAATATATGAACAGCCGTGAGCGGTTTCTGGCAACGATGTACTACCGGGAACGGGATCGCTGCCCGTGGGGGGAAATGGGCTTCTGGCCGGAGACGTTGGAGCGATGGCATACAGAGGGTTGGCCGGAAGATGTCTATCTCAACGACTTTTTCGGTTTTGACCGTCTGCGCGAGCGCGTTCCGGTATCCATGGATCTTATCCCGGCCTTTAAGTGCGAGGTATTGGACGAAACACCCGATTACCAAATCGTGCGCCGGGAGTCGGGGGTGATCGCAAAAGAGTTCAAAGGTAAGTTTTCATATCGTATGCCCCAGTGGTTGGAATATCCGATGAAGACACGGAGTGATTGGGAAAACGAGATTAAGCCCCGCCTAAATCCTCATTCTGCCATCCGGTATCCAGAATATTGGGATGAGAAGGTGCGGATGTGGCAGCAACGCGATTATCCGCTCGCGCTGCGGATGGGATCGATTTTCGGCTGGTTGCGCAATTGGATGGGGTTGGAGCATATAGCGGTTGCCTTTTATGATGATCCCGTGTGGATCCAGGAGATGATGAATGACCTGGTAGATTTCTGTTGTATGTGTGGGCAGCGTGCGCTGGAGGATGTAGAACTGGACTACATCTTGCTGTGGGAGGATATGGCTTACAAAGGCGGCCCTCACATTTCACCTCGAATGTTCCGTCAATTTATGCTAGACCCCTATAAGAAACTCACAGGCTTTATCCGTGATTATGGTATTGACCTGATTTTTGTGGATAGCGATGGTGACGCCGAACTGCTTATTCCGTTGTGGATCGAAGGAGGCGTCAATGGTTTCTATCCCATCGAGCGCGCTTCTAATATGGATGCTATACGCTTGCGCGAGCGTTTTGGCCGCGATTTGCGGCTGATAGGCGGTATTGACAAACGCGCAATGATCGCGGGGCCGGCGGCGATTGAAGCTGAACTACGCCACGTAGCGCCATTGTTCAAGGAGGGTGGCTTCATTCCCTGGTGTGATCACCATGTCCCCCCTGATGTCTCGTTGGAACATTATCTGTATTATGTGAAACGTATGAAAGAAATCAGTTTGGAAAAATAGATGGTAGATGGTTAGACGGGAGGGAGAAGATAGAATGCACAAGATTACAATGTTAGGTACGGGTCTCATTGGGATGTTCTACACGAAAACGCTGCATAGTCATCGCGGACAGGATCGCGTTCATGTGGTTTATTCGCGAACTGAGACGCGCGCGCGGGACTTTGCTGCAACCTGGGGAATTCCTAACTGGACGACCGATATGGCGGCAGCGATTCAAGACCCAGAGACGGATGTTGTGGTGATTGGTATTCCGAACAATCTGCACTATGAGGCTGTCACTATGGCAGCAGCGGCGGGAAAGACCGTGTTGTGTACCAAGCCTTTGGCCCGCACCGCCGCGGAGGCCAGGGCGATTTTAGATATCGTAGAACAAGCGGGAGTTTTTCACGGCTATCTCGAAGATCTGGCTTACACGCCAAAAAACCTCAAATCGTTGGAATCCATTCAGAACGGTGCGCTGGGAAAGGTGTTGTGGGCGCGCTCGCGTGAGACGCATCCTGGCCCGCACAGCGATTGGTTCTGGGACCCGGAGCAGTCGGGTGGGGGGGCGATTGTGGACCTGGCCTGTCACTGTATTGAAATTTCGCGTAACTTCATCGGCAAGGAGATCCGCCCGGTGGAGGTGATGTGTTGGGCCGACACTCAGGTTCACCCGATAGCGGCGGAGGACAATGCTATAGGCCTGGTGCGTTATGCCAATGGTGCGATTGGGCAGTTTGAGGTGAGCTGGGCTTTCCGGGGCGGTATGGACCTGCGCGATGAAGTATCGGGAACCGAGGGCACGATCTGGCTCAACCATTTCCTGCGCACGGGGTTCGAGATGTTCACGGCGGCAGGTCGCAGCGGGTATGTTGCGGAGAAGGCTGAGGGGGAGACCGGTTGGCTTTTCCCGGTGGGTGATGAGATTCACGAATTGGGCTATACGCACATGTTTACCGATATGTTCAACGCACTGGATAAGGGGATTGCCCCGATGGAAACCTTCTACGATGGCTATATCGTCAATGCCATTATGGACGCCTGCTATCGTTCGGCGAAGTCCCGCCGGTGGGAGCCGGTGGTATTGGATGTGTGGCGCGGCGCGGAAACTGTTGAAAAAGCGGTTGCCTATATTGATTATGATGAACATTTTTACTTGATAAAAGAAGAAAAAATGCCGGGTGGTAAGCTGAAGCTGATCTTAAAAAATAAAGAGACGGGACAGGTTATACAGCAGGTGAGATAGTTGGGTAAAAGAATTGCAATAAGTCGGGGAAATGGGAGCGCGGATAGCTACATTCGTAGCACGGCTGGCCGGTTAACGGTATTGTGTACGCATTACGTATCACAGATCACGAATAATGACTCATTAACGACGATAAAGGTTATATAGTTATGTTACCGGTTATTCATACTTGGGAAGAATGGGGTAGGGTATTCACCAACGTTTCGCAGTGGGAAGCGGCGGTACGTGAAATTTGCCGGCGGGAGGCTATTCCGGTTAATGATATTGAGGCCGGGTTTCCCGGCACCAACGCGGTCTTTGTGGTGGATCAAGCGTATGTGGTCAAAATCTACGCTCCATTTTGTCGCGAGGATTTTGAATTGGAACGGGAATTATATTCTCTCCTGGCATCGATAGGGAATTTTCCTGTTCCTCATCTGATGGCTCAAGGTATACTTGAGGATCACATAGACTGGCCTTATATTGTGATGAACTTCATCCCCGGCCAGCCGATTGCTGAAGTGCGCGCGCAAATCCCGAAACAGAATTTAAACAAGATCGCGGGAACATTAGGCCGTGCGGTGCGCCAATTGCACAAAATTCCATTAGACGTTATTACCAGTTTAGATACTTCACTTGAAGGGTGGCAGAAGTTTCTTCAACAGCAGCGGGACAAGGTTGTAGTGGCAAATCAACAGCAGCATGTATTGCCTCCTGAACTTATCGTGGAAATTCCGGCGTTTCTTGATGCGTGTTTACCCGAACTTTCCACATCGCCGTTAGTGCTGCTCAATGGAGATTTGACGCAAGATCACGTATTGTTAGTGCAGAATACCAACCAGTGGCGTATTTCGGGTTTGATTGATTTTGCCGATAGTTTGATAGGCCCGCGTGAGTACGAATGGATTGCGCTATGGTTTGGTGCGCTAGATCGGAATTTCGATGAACTACAGTGCTTTATGCATCAATATGACCCTGCCCTCAGTCTAGATGAGGCTTTCTTTCAGCGGGCCATGGCTTTTACATTCCTACACGAGTTTGGCGCAGAGATTATTGCCTGGGTGTTGGGACGTATCGGCAATCCAGAGATTACATCACTTGCGGAATTAGGGGCTGTGCTGTGGGAAGGTTAGCTGTACAAAGAAGACATTTTTCATTGCCGCGCTGCGCGCGGCAATGAAAAATGTCCCTTAAGGGGCGGCTTTAGCCGTATTTGCGTTTTTAGCTGAGTTGTTACTTTTAGGCTACGTCCGGCAAGGTCGTTTCCAAAAACCCGGCACTTTCCAGTAAAGTAAACATTTGGCTTTTCGTGGCGCTTGCCTCTCCACGTGCGGACCAAACTTTAAAGAACCAATCGTGATAGTGGGCGAAGCCTTTCTCCATCCAGGCATGGTTGAGGGCCATGTGCCCGTCGGGGTTGTCATAATACGCAAGCATCTCTTCGATTTCATCTGAAGACAGGGGTTTGTAACTTCCATAGTGAATCACGCCTGGCCCGTATAAACGTCCCTTGAGATATTCTGGTTCTTGAGTAGGATAGCCCAGGATGAGGGCAATGAGAGGGAAGCAATGTGTCCTGGGCAGATTGAGAAGTTCGTAGACCCGGTTGATGTCACCCCGGTGGATGCCATTGGTGAACAGTGAGTCAATGCCCAGGGAACGGGCCGCAACTGCCGCTGTCTGCGCGGCCAGGATGGTGTCGGTGCTTCCGGTGACGAAGGAGACAACGCCATCGGCGTCAAAGTCATATCCCAGGTGTGCAGCAGTGGCAAACAGGCGGTTGTAATCCACGCAATAGAGCAGGAGCTTACTCCCTGCATAACCACAGAGCTTTTTCATCATATCCGCGTCTTCGATAACGATGATTGAATAACTTTGGCGCGCTGAGGCATTCGCCGCGCGCACACTGGCTTCGAGGATAGTCTGCAAATCTTCGTTTGAGACTTCTCTTTCGGAAAAATTACCGTGAATGGATCGCAAATCGTGAATAGTTGCTATAGTTTCGTTCATGAGTTCATTTCCTCTTCTTTAATTTGTTTGAGATGTCGGTTGAGTTTATTCAATAGCCTTTCTAACTCTTGAACCTCTTCCTCTGTAAAACATGCTAACGGATCAAATGGTGGGTTAGCCCAGGGTGAAGTTTGAAGTTCGGCTAGTTTTTCTTTTCCTGCCTCAGTAATCATAATTCGTACATATTTTCGGTTTTGAGGATCTTTCTCTCGTTTAATCCACCCTTTCCTTTCTGTATTTTTGATGATGACGGTCGCTGTGGGCCGGTCACAATAGAGCATATCAGCGACCTGTGATGGATAGAGATACGCTCTTTTCACAAGTTGTCGTAGGAGATAGGCTTGTTTTAGCGTGATGTCGTGGGGTACCAGAAACCCTTGAAGATAGCGACGCCAGGTCAAAAATGCAGTCGCCATCTTAGTTATTGCCAAAGGTTGATTGCTACGTGTTGTTGTCATATCCCCTGATCAATAATTAGAATTCTAATTATGAGTATACCAGGAATTGACTTCCTGTCAACGGTAGAAATATCTCCAGGTACTTTGTCACTTTATTACCTCACTTGTGCATAATACATATTATGCTTCACGTTTTATGTTTCTCGCTCCATTTGTATCCCGCCTGTTTAGAGGTACACTAATCCTGAATTTATAATTCGTGACGCATAATTTAACGCGAGTTGCTACCTTGTGGTAGCGGAAGAAAAAAACATCTTTTCCCTTCTCTTTTTCGCCCCTACGGGGCGAAAAAGAGAAATTCACGTGATAGGTAGCAACTTAGGTTAACTTATTAAAAGGAGCCTGTATGCTTGATATAATCCCGTCTTTCAAAGCGATCCTATTCGATCTCGATGGTACATTGCTCGATCATAATATGATGGAAGATTTTTTGCCCCCTTATCTCGCTGCATTATCCGCCAGCGTTGCCCGTTATGTTCCACCTCAAAGATTGGTGGAGGGTATTATGGCCGGGTCGGCAGCCATCACTGCTAACGACGGTACACGCACCAATGAGGAGGTCTTTGCCGAGACTTTCTACCCGTATGTGGGTGTCCCACGTGAAGACCTGGAACCTGCCATTATGAACTTCTACATTCACGATTTCCCCCAACTCCAACGTTATACCCGCCGCAAACTGGAGGCCCGTCGTGTGATGCAGACCGCTTTCGACCTGGGATATGATGTGGTTATTGCTACCAACCCCTACTTTCCCGCCATTGCCGTGCAGCATCGCCTGACTTGGGCGGGGGTGGAGGATTTTCCATATCACAAGGTGACTACGTATGAGAACAGCCACTTCGCCAAGCCGGATGTGCGGTACTTTGAGGAAATATTGTGTGAATTAGATTGTCCGTCGGAGGCGGCCCTGGTAGTAGGGGACGAGACAATGGATATGGTTGCTGCTCAGTTGGGCTGCCTAACCTTCCTTGTCACTAGCTCTGCGACCCAATTGGACGATAGTACACCTCCACCCACCTACCAGGGCACCTTAGCGGATGTAGCGGCACTTTTATTGCGTATAAAAATGTAGCCGCGCTTTCCATAGCGCGTAACGGTCATTATTTTCAGGGAGGTTCTTATGGACAAAGAGACATATTTGGCACAGACCGCTTCCACCCGCGCGGAGCGTATCCGTTGGTGGCAAGAAGCCCGTTTTGGAATGTTCATCCATTGGGGGCTGTATGCCCAACTGGGGCGTCATGAATGGGTGATGAATCGCGAGCGTATTCCAGTAGCGGAGTATGAGAAGCTGGCCGAGACCTGGCAGCCCAAGGAGCATCCTGCCCGCGAGTGGGCCGCGCTGGCAAAGCAGGCCGGGATGAAGTATATGGTGATGACGACCAAACACCACGAGGGTTTTTGCCTGTGGGACACGCAACAAACGGACTATAACGCGGTGAAACGTGGGCCAGGCCGTGACCTGGTGCGTGAGTTTGTTGAGGCGTGCCGTGAGTTTGATCTCAAGATCGGCTTCTACTATTCGCTGATGGACTGGCATCATCCCGATGGCGCGTTGTGTGCCACGGATGAGGTTGCCCGCCGCCGTTTCCTCGATTTTACCTAGGGCTGCGTGCGCGAGCTGATGACGAACTACGGCAAGATTGATATCCTTTGGTATGATGTTTCGTGGCCGTTGCCGACGCCGGAAGCGTGGGAGAGCGTTGTGATGAGCAATATAGCGCGCGCGTTGCAGCCGCATATCCTTATCAACAACCGCGCTAAGCTGGATGAGGATTTCGGCACGCCGGAGGAACACGTGCCCGCTGCCGAGGAAGGCCGCGCGTGGGAAGCGTGTATGACCTTCAACGGTTCGTGGGGCTATATGCCTATCTCGCCGGACTGGCGCTCAGTGCGTGAGGTGTTAGGGATGCTGCGCACGGCGGCGGCGGGACAGGGTAATCTGCTGCTCAATATCGGCCCCGCGCCTGATGGTTCTGTGCCGCCGGAAGCTGTGGAGCGGCTAGATGCCGTGGGCCAATGGGTTGCGCAAAATGGAGAAGCGCTTTACGGGGAGGTGGAGCGCACCGGGCGTGATCGTGTGGAATGGATGCCCACGGGCGCGTGGACGCTCAAGGGTAATAATGCCTATTTTTGGTGTACGCGCTGGCCCGGTCAGGAACTTGTCATTGGAGGCTTGCAGACCCAAGTCAACCGGGTTTCATTCCTGGCTACCGGACAGCCCATCACTTTCGAACAAAACGGGAACCGTCTTATCCTCAAGCATTTGCCTTATCATAACCCCGACCCCATTGCCGGCGTTACCATTATCAAACTGGAATGTGACAGCCCCCCAAGACAAAAACTTGGGGCGGGATGTGTAGTGTTAGATTAGGGCATGACCGGCGTGAAATGTGGTACGTGATGCGTAATTCGTAGTCCGTATGTCGGGATGGTTCGAGTTACCCTTACACTTTATGCCCTATCAAGACAGAAACGAGGGTTTGGGGGTGTTTTTTCGTTGGCGGGCGTAGCCCGCCAACGAAAAAACACCTCTTTCCTACGGCTTTAGCCGCTTTGCTATTGTCTATGGCGCTGTTTGCTCACAAAACTAGACGCATACAAGTGTAAAAGTGTAAAGGTAAAGAGCCAGGTTTCTGAACCTTGCCTGTATGTTTCACATATCACGTTTCACGTTTTACGTTTCTAAAATTACTACTGGGAGCTTACATCAATGAACCATCTTGAACGTTTTATCGCTGCTATGGACTACCAACCGGTAGATCGTGTCCCTAATTGGGAGATGGGCGTGTGGCCGCAGACGAAGGATCGCTGGGAACAAGAGGGGCTGGATGTGAGCCGCTTTCACTGGCAATGGTTCCCCGGTGAGGCCCGCCTGGGGCTGGACCCCAAAGAATTTATTCTCTTTCACAAACACCTGATCCCCGGCTTTGAATATGAAGTGTACGAAGAAAACGACCGCACTATCACCTTCCGTGACGATTTAGGTCGCGTTCGCAGAGCTTTGAAGGAAGGCTCCGTCGGGGGCGCGCGGATGTCCATGGATACCTACCTTGACTTTCCTGTGAAGACGATGGACGATTGGCGCGACATCAAACGCCGCCTCGATCCTACTTCACCAGAACGTTACGAACCCAATTGGGACGTGTTGCGCGTGGCGGGGTGGCGATTGCGGCAGCATCCTTTGATCTTTGGTCCGAATACCGCCACCGAGGGTTTCTACTGGTTCGCCCGTGAAATGATGGGTACGGAAGGGCTATCCTATGCTTTCTTCGACCAGCCTGACTTGATCCACGATATGATGGAGCACCGGGCCGACTTTCTCATCGAGGCCGGCCGTCCCATCTTGGAGAAAACAACAATAGAATATATCATCCTTGCCGAGGATATGGCGATGAAGAACGGCCCGTTGCTCAGTCCCCGTACCTATAAGAAGTTTATCTATCCCCGCCTTAAACGTGTGGTAGACTTTTATAAGTCTCATGGGACGCGCTATGTGGGAGTAGATACCGATGGCAATCCCGAGGCGTTGATCCCCCTACTGATGGACGCGGGTGTAGATTTCCTTTGGCCCTTAGAGCGGGCCGCCGATCAAGATCCCATCCGCCTGCGCAAAACGTTTGGCCGCTCCCTGCGACTCTGGGGTGCAGTAGACAAACGTGTGTTGGTGCAAGGCCCCGCCGCGATAGATGCGCATTTGCAAAGCTTCATCCCCCTGATTGAGGAAGGCGGCTTCATCCCCACCATTGATCACACCGTTCCCCCCGATGTTAGTTGGGCCAACTTTCAGTATTATCTACAGCAGAAGGAGAAGCTTTTGCGCGGCGTGTTATAGACCAGCCAGTATAGGAATACTGTTAGCGAAATAATAGGTCCGGGCAAAAGGGTATTATTGCATATTATGAAATGCGTCAGACTAATCCCGAAAAATATAAGGTAGGTAAACTTTGTAGGTTAATGGTGCAGGCACTATCTCTGCTATCCCATACCAAAAGCCACCACCCAGGCGAAAGCCGGTGCTGTTTGATACACTGGCGACCGGCTGGCCCAAGGTACCCATCAGCACATAGTCAGCCGATGATGAAGCGTTGCCTCCACCACTAATAACGTACCAACCGAGATTGAATCCGTCGGCTGCGACAACCCAGGTCGCGGCAATCAATAGCCACATAACCACCAAACCAACCATCACGATAAACAACGTGCGTTTGTTCATAGTCATACCTCACTCTTCCTTAATTGAGGATGATGCAGAGCAGCCCTCTCAAGTGTGAGACCTGGATCCTATGGCAGCAACTCAACAGCGCGACCAGATGTGTTAACGGTTTCCAGAGTGGACGAGGAACTGCGAGCGCCTGCGCCGATAATGACAGTCCCCCCTGTGGCAAGCAGTTGGACTTTTTTATCAATGAAGAGAGACTCTGCATACGTTCCAGCGTGAATGCTAATCTGTGCTCCATCCCAGGTATAGGTGTTGGCCTCGCTCACAGTGTTAAATGGGGCACTTGGCCATCCATAGTTGCCATGAGTGCGATGATCAACGTAGAGGACATTGGTATAGTGTCTCAGATAGACGTCATCAGTATTTAATTGCCACTCATCATTATCGAGTAGCATAATATGTAGCTGTCCTGAGATATATGGTGCTTCCATACCATCGAGGTCCCAAATCGTTATCCCTTCTGGTTCCTCTGATTCATGTCCATAATCCCAGTCGAACTTGAATGGCATTTCTGACATTGAAGACTGCCCTATTCTTCGTCCTGACTGCAGGTTTTGCACTTCAAAAGCATGTATTCCATATTCGGGTCTCTCGTATTGAGAATGTTCATCGTCTCCACATGACATATACATAAACTGCCCATCATCCGAGATTACGATACCCTGCACATCTCTCACATAAAGCGTGTTTTCACCTGTTTTATCCCATAGCGTGAAATCGCCCATAGGTTCAAGCACCACATTGTTATTGTACGGTGCCAATAGATCCCATCTCAGGTGGTATTTGCGAAGACTATTAATTAATGTGTTACTCCTTTCGGCAATATATACAT
>JAFGFI010000257.1 GCA_016931185.1 Anaerolineae bacterium | reverse complement strand
TAGTTCAGCGGTAGAATGTCTCCTTGCCAAGGAGAAGGTCAAGGGTTCAAATCCCTTAGCCCGCTCTTTTTTGTTTGGCGACGTAGCCAAGTGGTAAGGCAGGGGTCTGCAAAACCCTTATTCGTCGGTTCGAGTCCGACCGTCGCCTTTCCGGCGACAGGAGGATGGGCATCAAAGGGGATGCCCGTTTTTAATAAGTGTGATGTGGGGCGGTGGCGGAATAGGCAGACGCCGTGGACTTAAAATCCTCTGCTCTTACGAGCGTGTGGGTTCGACTCCCACCCGCCCTATCTTTAGAAATAGGAAGGCCCATCAGTTTGATTCAAACTGATGGGCCTTTTTGGGTAGTGTCCCTTAACGGACTTGATGAACCTTTACACATCAGGGAACAAATGTTCCAGCATAGCAATCTGCTCGCGAAACTCTGCGGGCACGCGATAAGCCAGCAATTTCTCGGTACTCCACACATGGTCCGTGAGACCAGCCGCTATTGCGGGGGGTCACGGGGTGCCATTTACGCGGCGAACCGTTGCCGCGTGTCGGTTCAGGGGAGAGCAAGCGTTCGCGCAAACTCTGATGCGGCAACACGAAATGGTAATAGGCGTTGGAGAGCCACAACTGTTTCTCGAACCAGGTCAGGTCTTTGGAAAAGGCGTTCGTGCGGCGGGTAAGCCGCGGGTTGCTTTGCCGCCAGGTGAGATTATCACGCTCCACAAAGCTGGTGTTGATGGTTTGACTCACCGACGAGGCGGCCAAGCGCGCGGCGACGGCCTCCGGGGTACCAAACACAATCTGAGTACTCACGTCCACCACCCGTCCGCGCTCGCGTTTCTTGACAACTTGGGCATAGAGTAAATCCGGAGCAGGTTTTTGCCGGGGTTTGGGATACCGTCCCCGTGTGCCTCGGCGAGGTGGTTGATACCACTGCCCATAGGTATTCAACAACGCGGCGCGGTATTCGGGTAACTGAGTACTGGTGAAGAAGGGCATAGTGACATCGGTGACATGGGCCACGCATTGCAAGAGCAAATCGGCACTGGCTTGGGTCCGCTTGCCCACGACGAAAGCTACGACCAAATGCCAGCCGGGGGCAAAGGCCACCCACACCCAGGCATCGCTATAGGTCTCATCATACAATTCGGCAAACGGTAGGTGGTGTTCTTTAGTATGCACAAAGCTCCACAACTCATCCAACTGACATTCCGGCACACTCAACTCGCGCCAAAAGTACAATTGCCCTAAGCGGCATTGCTGCCCCGCCCGCGCCAGCCACGCGCACACAGTGTCCTTGTCCACTTGGACAATCCGGGCCGTCGCGCGCAGGGAATTTCCTTCCGCCAATGCGCGCCCCGCCAGCTCAAAAATCGCTGGATCCGCTTCCAAATGCATATACGCAGTCCCGTATCTCAAGGATACACTACTCCGACAGGCTTTGCATAAGGCTTGCGGATAGCCATGACTGGCACCGTTGCGCACCAATTAGAACTAATCGCGTGGATTCCAGAAGAATATTTGGATTATTCCAAATTCTTATTTTAGAATTGTTTACAGACATAATATTATACCATTACCTCAAGTTGTTGATTCTGATTGCGCAAGACGGCGCGCACAACCTGGGCATCTAGATCACGCGGCTGTTTGCGCCGTTGCACACAGAGAGCGGCGGCAACACCCGCTGCCTGCCCAATACTGCCCGCTATTGGCATCACCCGATACGCGCTCATCCCCAGATGCGAGCCACTGATGATCTTACCCGCCAACAGTAATCCATCTACATCTCTGGGGACCAGGGCGCGGTAGGGGATACCATACGCAGGCGTTTGCCTGTCTTCGACGGGGAAATTCTCATCCCCACCCCACAGATCAATACCGTAAGTACCCACAGCTATCGTATCGGCAGGCAAATCCCTGGAACGCAGATCGTTCTCCGTGATGATATGTTCTCCCACAATCCGGTTTGACTCCCGCACTCCTAATCGGGGGGCGAGGTAAATAGCATATCCTGCCTCGCGCAACAGGGCATGATCGCGTTCCATCATACGCAAGGCGGTGGTTTGCGCACTGGTAAGGATGGCAGAATCGCGGGTATCGGCACATGCCACGCGACAGCCCCAATGCAGATAAATGCCGGGATTGAGGCGCATTGCCAGTTCCGGGTCTTCGTGAAACCAGCCCAAGCCATTGACCAACACGCCCAAATGCACATGCTCCAATTTCATCATATCGAACGCAGGCCCATTGCCGATCTTCTGACTGATATATAACCAGGTACATTCCTGTACATGATGATCGGGGATAAGCGGCGCGTGGGGTTCATCAAAATCACTTCGCGCCTCACACCCGTACATAGCCGTACAACCGGCCATCAAGGCTACATCACCACAACCGGTGGCATCTATTGTGATTTGACTGTGGATGGTGAATGTCCGTCCCAAACCAGTTGCAACGCGTACTCCCACCACACGCTGCCCCTCGCGCAGTATTTCCATGACTCTGACCCCGGTTATGACAGAGAGAGTGGGCTCCTGGGCCAGCAAGTACCAGAAAACCCGTTGGAAGCTATCCGGTAGGAAGAAGTACGCATCGGACATGGGGCTATAGTGGGTTTTAAGTAAAGTGTGGGCTTCCTGCAAGATACCCGTTAACGGGCCGCCGCAGAACATATCTACAAAATAGTCGGTGGTGGCGCCACCGATGACAGGGTCATCTTCAATCAACACCACAGTGGCTCCCGCGCGCGCTGCGCCAATGGCGGCCGGGATCCCAGAAACTCCCGCCCCAACTACTAATACATCTGCAATTTTATCATACATAGAAAGTCTCCCTTGAAAATCGCAAATTGGCAAATTTAAAATTGACAAATTGAAAGTTTACAATTGGCTACACTTCGATACTCAAGTATACTGTAAACGATAGCAAAGCAAAACATGACAATTGTGTTTGGATGTCCGTCACTTTTTCGCGGGAAGACTACAAAAGTCTTACAATTAGAATAACGCGAGTTGCTACCCTGGGGTAGCGGAAGAGAAAAGGTTTTTTTCGCACGCGGCAAGAGCCGCGTGCGAAAAAGAGAAGGGCACGTGATAGGTAGCAACTTGGATTAGAATAGCTGTTTTTCAGAGGGGGCAATTATGCCAGGAACGCGCATACTGATCGTTGAGGATGAAGGAATTATTGCTATAAGTATGAAACGCAGACTGCAAAGCCTGGAGTATGAAGTAGTGGACGCGGTTTCTACGGGCGAAGCCGCCATTCAACGAGCTAGTGAACTGCTCCCCGACTTAGTATTAATGGATATCACACTGAAAGGTGAAATAGATGGTATCCAAGCTGCCAGGCGCATCCGCGAGCGATTTAACATTCCCGTAGTGTATATGACTGCCTATGCCGACCCCGCCACTGTAATGCAAATGAATCTAACTGAACCGTATGGATATTTACTTAAGCCTGTCAACGATCGCGAGGTTTATATCACGATTGAGATGGCACTATATGCGCACAAGTTGAAAGCACAGTTGCGGGCGAGTGAGCAAAAGTACTACGAGCTTTTCTCTGAAATGGTCAGCGGTGGGGCACTTCATGAAATTGTTTGCGATAGCGATGGCAATCCTACAGATTATGTCACATTGGAAGTAAACCACGCTTTTGAAAATCTTCTGCACGTCAAGCGTGAGGATGTGGTGGGAAAAAGGGCCAGTGAAATTTTGCCTCATAACGAGTTGCAAGAATGGTTAGAAATTTTTAGTAAGGTAGCCTTAACCGGAGATGAAACTCATTACGAGATGTATTCAGCCACCCAACGAAAATACTTTGAGGGAACTGCTTATTGTCCTGAACATGGCAAATTTGCTGTTACTTTTTCTGATATCACCGAGCGCAAACAAACAGAGGAAACACTGCGCGAGAATGAGGAACGCTACCGGACCTTATATAATCACACACCCGCGATGCTTCACTCCATTGATGCACAAGGAAGAGTGATCGGTGTTAGCGATTACTGGTTGAAAGTTCTGGGATATACCCGTGAAGAAGTTTTAGGCAGAAAATCCACTGAATTTCTTACAGAAGCTTCGCAGTATTATGCGGAGACAGTTATCCTGCCGGTTTTTTTTCAGACAGGATGGTGCCAAAACGTACCCTACCAGTTCGTGAAAAAGAATGGTGAAATCATTGAAGTGCTACTGTCTGCCATATCAGAAAAAGGCGAAGAGGGACAAATCCTTCGTTCATTGGCCGTGCTTATAGATATCACTGAACACAAACGGAAGGAAGCATTACTACAACAAACGCATGATGTTGTGGAGAATCTTCAAATTGGTCTGCATGTTTATCATTTAGAAGATATAGATGATGATCGAACATTTCGAGTGGTGTATGCAAATCCAGCGGCGGGGACATTTACCGGCACACGATTCGCCGATATTGCCGGCAAAACTCTGGATGAAATCTCTCCTGGGTTGCGTGAGCAAAACATTCCACAAAGGTATGCTGAGGTGGTACGAACACAAATGGCCTGTAAGTTGGAAGATATCTATTATAGGGATAGTTACGTAACATATAATGTGTTTTCTATCAAAGCCTTCCCACTGCCGCATAACCATGTAGGCGTCTCTTTTGAAAATATCACCCAGCGCAAACAAGCGGAGGAAGCGTTACGTGACAGTGAACAGCGGGTCAGACTGAAACTTAATGCCTTGCTGTCACCGGAAGGGGATATTGCCGATCTATCCCTGACCGACATTCTGAATGTACAGGCCATCCAATCCCTGATGGATGATTTCTTTACACTTACACATATTGGCGTAGCCCTTCTTGATCTCGACGGCAACATATTGGTAGCGACCGGCTGGCAGGATATTTGTGTCAACTTCCACCGGATGCATCCTGAGACACAGAAATATTGTTTGGAAAGTGACAATATACTCTCAGAAGGCGTTGCGCCAGGCACGTTTAAAATCTACCACTGCAAAAACAACATGTGGGATATGGTCACGCCGATTATGATCGGCGAGCGACACATAGGCAATCTTTTTCTAGGACAGTTCTTCTTTGATGATGAAGTGCCCAACATTGATGTGTTTCGCGCCCAGGCCCGGCGCTATGGATTCAATGAAGCGCAGTATCTTGCCGCACTGGAACGTGTGCCACGCTGGAGTCATGAACTGGTCACGACGGTGATGAACTTTTATACCAAACTGGCACAACAGATTTCAGATTTAAGCTATAGCAATATTAAATTGGCCCGACTGCTCACCGAACGGGATGCCTTACTTGAATCCCTGCGCGCGACAGAGCAAACAATACGCCAACAGAATACCCATATGCAACTAGCCCAAAAACTGGCAAAGATGGGACACTGGAATTTTGATATTGCCACCGGGACGTCAGTGTGGTCAAAAATGATGTTTACAGTATTAGGACGTGACCCGGTAAAGGGAGTTCCGCAGTATGATGCATACCGTGATTTTATCCATCCAGATGATTGGGAACGTTTTGATCAGGCTATACAAGGAGCCATTTCTGGAACACCCTGCCAGGTTGAGTTACGCATCATTTTCCCCGACAACAGTATACATTTTGTGGTTGTGCAGGGACACCCTCAGTTTAATGAGAGTGATCAGGTCATCTCGTTATTCGGCATAATCCAGGATATTACCGAACACAAACGGATGGAAAATGATTTGCGGGAGAGTAAAAATCTATTGCAGAAAATACTGGAAACGATACCGGTCGGGGTATGGATTATGGATCGAGAAGGCAAAATTGTGCATGGTAATCCTGCCGGACAACATATCTGGGCAGGCGCGCGTTACGTTGGCCCGGAACGTTTCGGAGAATACAAAGCCTGGTGGCTGGATACAGGGCAGAGAATTGCTCCTGATGAATGGGCAGGAGCCAGAGCCATCGCAAAAGGCGAGGCTTCGCTCGAAGAGGAAATCGAAATCGAGTGTTTTGACGGAACGCACAAGATTGTTCTGAATTCAGGTGTTCCCATTTTTGGTCCTGACAAGAAAATTGAAGGAGCTATCGCGATTAATCAAGATATTACTAAGCGCAAGCAAGCAGCGCAGGAATTAGAACATTTGTATACCCAGGCACAACGCGACGCCAATATCCGGGCCGAACTCTTGCGCGAAGTCAATCACCGTGTGAGCAATACGCTCACCAGTATTCTTGGACTATTGGACACTGAGCAGCGTTTTCTCCCAGACGTATCCCGTGTGATAGCCGAGCCGCTGTTAGAACGAGTACGGGAACGGGTACGGGGCCTACTTGAAGCCCATTCTTTTCTGTCGCAGTCGGGATGGACCCCAGTGCGTCTAACCGAATTGGCCGGACGGGTTATTGGTTTGGCCTTGCAAGCTCTACCCTCTGGCTATCACAAATACGTGACTATTGTGCCATCCGCTACCGAGATATCTCCGCGTCAAGCCGACCGGCTGGCGCTGATTATCAATGAATTAGTGACCAACACAATCAAGTATGCAACAGGTGAACGGATAGAGGTAACGATAACCGTCAATGTCACACAAGAGGATAATATGATCAGTCTAGAATACCGCGATGATGGGCCAGGGTATCCCCCGGATGTGTTGCATCATGAGCGGCAGGGGGTAGGACTATATCTATTAGAACGTTTAGTCACGTATGATATACATGGGACACTTTCCCTTCATAACGACAACGGCGCAGTAACCACACTGCATTTTGGGGTAGAATCTAAAGATAGGATTGATGATAACCCTAAGAAACCAGGTCTCTCAGAAGAAACAAATTTATTAAAATAAGGAGCACTATGCAGAACCCATACTCGACACAACCTATCCGCGTCCTTATCGCAGACGATGAATTTCTGGTTGTAGAAACTATCCAGACTATGCTAAACAAGATGGGGTACGACGTAGTCGGTGAAGCTGCAACGGGACAACAGGCCGTTGAACTGACCCGCACATTGCACCCTGATGTAGTTTTAATGGATATTTATATGCCAGAAATGGATGGGCTGGAAGCTGCGCAACACATTCAATCTCAGTGCCCCACGCCCATCGTAATCTTAACCGTGAATGAATCTTCCGACCTGGTGATGCATGCCTGCCAAACCGGTGTGGGAGCATATCTCCTCAAGCCCTCCAACCCCTATGAACTTGAACGCGCTATCCTTATTGCACGCGCACGCTTTGCCGATTTAATGGAACTGCGTCAATTGAATACAAAACTTGAATGGTTAATACGTGATACTTATCATCGTGTCAAAAATAACCTGATGGTCGTCGAGGGGTTACTCCAGTTGCAGGCAAACGAAGTCCAGGACCCTGTTACACGCAAACTTTTCACTGAGAGTCAAACACGGATACGTTCGATGTTGCTTATTCACGAAAAGTTGCACCAATCTCCTGACCTGACCCAAGTAGACTTTGCTGCGTATCTGCAACGATTAACCCCTGCGTTATTTGAGGCTTACAAGACATTCCCTATCCCTATCACATTAATTGTGGAAGTGCAGAATATTTTTCTCTGTGCAGATACAGCGACCTCGTGTGGTTTGATCGTCAATGAGTTGGTATCTAATGCCCTCAAGCATGCTTTTATAGGGCGGGATCAGGGCAGATTGGCCATTACATTACAGTCAGAGGACAATCACTACGTGCTGACGGTCAGTGACGATGGCATTGGGATGCCGGATGGGTGGGATATTCAAACTACAACTTCACTGGGCATACAAATTGTCTTTGCAAAAGTAAGAAATCTAAAAGGAAACATTGAGCTAGATCGCAACGGGGGCACCACCTGGAAAATCACGTTTTGCGAGAATACCCCCCCCTTGTTCGTAAATAATAGCTCTGAACCCGGGGCTGCCCTAGTTTAACGTAACTGCTCAGCCAGTTGGTTACCCTCCATCGGGAGCGGCTAAAGCCGCAATTTAAGAAGGTGTTTTTTCATTGCCGCGCTGCGCCCGGCAATGAAAAAGCACCCTCTTTACCGGCTTTCAGGCCGCCGCTGTGACAACGAGTAGATAGCCTGAGCCGTTACAATTTAACTTCAGTTGCCTATATCAAAATCTTTGTGGGACACGGATAAACACAGATTTCACGGACTTTTCTGATTTTTGGATATATTTTTCCACTTTACGCATACAGTCTAAACCATCCCGCCGCCATTGTGATAAATTCTCGCATATAACCATGTTCTTTATCGTGCAAGTAGATGTAGGCTTTCGTCTGAGATAAGTGGTCAAACAGCGCGGCTATGGTAGGGGCAGGGCAGGTATGATCTTTTCCGCCTGCCGTGAGCAACACCGGCATCGTGAGGCGATGAACATGGGCAAGGGAATCTATAGTTCCAAGTATACGCCAGGTGTCTTCTGGATGGGCCATTGTGGCAATACGTTCCAATATTTCTGTGAACCAATCGGTCTGTAAGGCTTTGCACATCGCAAAATACGTCATCCAGGGTTCATCCGCAGCAACACACCTGGCCCCGTGATCCCGAAAAATAGATCCCAAAAGCAATGACGTACCTCCTCCCTGACTGGTACCAAAGAATGAAACGCGATCTGGCAAGACAGTTTCCCGCGCTTGCGCCCACATCACAGCCTGGATCGCGTTGATAAACCATTGCCGGTAGCCCCTTTTTCCCCCACTGAGGACCGTCTCGCCAAAAACGGGCCAGGTCCCATTGTACTTTTTATCCTCAACTGCACCCGTAGGTGTAACGTAACCGAGCGGGTTAACGTGCAGCACGTTATACCCCTGCGCAACCAAGTCAGGGTGAAGACTCATCTCCGCGCCATAGCCCGGCACATGAATGAGCAGAGGGGCGGGTTGTGATAAGGCGGGCTGCCAATACCCGTAAAAGGGAGCCATCCCTTCGGGCATGAAAGCTACATATTGGAAACCATGCATATGGCGTATCCCTAGCGACATCGTAAAACCGGTTTCGCCGGTCAATTCAGCAGCATAAGGAATAGATTGCGCCGTTTGCCATAGATCGGCTACAAAAGCATCTACGGTTTCGGGATCAGGATAATAGGCCAGTTCTGGATAATCAAAGTTTGTCATTTTATACTCCTTCAAATGGTAATGATTTTCTCTCCGTTACTTTTTGCGTGTTGCCGTAACCATATCCAGTCCCGTCTTATAATCCAATTGACGTGGTTCATATTCTTCATTTTCCCGCTGACGCGTCATCCCGGTATAATCCCATGTCGCGGGACGCGCGTCTGCGCGCCAGGGACGCCGCTCCCAATAATAGCCCCGGAAAGGATCGCGGGTTGCGTTCATCCAGTTAAGAATGGCATCGTGCAATGCGTCACGAATCTGAGTATGTCCCGGTGAGTCAATCAAGTTGATCATTTCCGCGGGATCTTCATCTAAATCGTAAAGTTCATCCGAGGTGAGCAAATTGATCACCAATTTATAGCGACCATCAAACGCCGCGCGTATCGGCTGGAAACCACCAAAACCATCGTGATCGATCTCATACCGGGTGAATTCCATAAAGATTACCTCGTTGGGGCGAGTTCCTGGGGATTCCAAGGTTGCCACCATACTTCTGCCCTCCATCAGATTTGGAACCGGCAATCCCATTACATCCATAATGGTAGGGGAGAGATCAATGTGAGAAACAGGATGCGGGCACACATCGCCAACGGGTGTGTGATCAGGCCAACGTACAATGAAGGGAATATGGGTAATTTCATCGTACATCGCCGGGCCTTTACCACTTAAACTGTGCGAGTGGAGAAAGTCACCGTGGTCAGAAGTGTAGATGACCAGGGCATCAGGAGTATGCACATCAATTGCCTTGAGTACGCGCCCAATTTCATGATCTATAAAAGCGTTGCAGCCCAAGAAATCCGGGTGCCAGATTTCCAGTTCATCCTTATTTTGCCGGACACTGTCCCCTGCCCACACCCACTGATGTGCAGGCTTATTCTCTAAAGAATCCCAAATATTCTCACACTTGGGAAAAGTGTAATCCCGGTACATCTCAGAGAAAGGTCGAGGACAGATATAGGGATGGTGAGGTTCATCATACGAAACGACGAGGAAAAAATCTTCATCCTCGTAGCGGGATAAAAAATCTATCGCCCGATTTGAACAGCGATGTCCGAAGGTAAAGTCTTCAGTCAGGTTGGGATCTCGGTTCAGGCTGGCATCCCGCGAGCACAGCCGCTCTTCGGGCGTAAGTTCATCCAAATAGTTGCGCATATCGTACCAATACTCCGGATCCCACCCATCTGGGCAACGGCCCAGACCGAAGTAATCACCACCATCCAGGTGCCATTTGCCAATGTAAGCTGTATGGATGCCATGATCGCGCAACCGTTGCCCAATAGTCTTCATATTGTCGCCCAACGCCATACTGTTACCCCACATGCCATTACTGTGAGGAAATGTGCCGGTAAACAACGCTGAGCGGGCGGGACCACACACGGGCTGGCAGGTATAGGCACGATCAAAGCGCGTGCCCTCTGCTGCCAGGCGGTTCAGATTGGGCGTTTGCATATCGGGATTGCCATAACACCCTAGCATATCGGTGCGCTGCGTGTCGGTCATTATAACAATAACACGGTTTGCTTTTTTCATCAATTTAGGTTCCTCCCTTGAAAATCGAAAATTGGCAAATTTCAAATTGACAGATTACTCTCTCGGTGATGGTGCATTGCACTTCAGAAAGTGCAATGCACCTGTTTTCATCCAACCGCCAGCGACAGTCTAAAGGGAGGTATTTTTGCGGGCGGGGTACCGCCCGCAAAAATACCCCTTTACTCCTCGGCCTTGAGGTCGTAACTTTTCATCCGACTGCTGGTGAACCAACGGTTAAT
>JAFGFI010000256.1 GCA_016931185.1 Anaerolineae bacterium | reverse complement strand
TATTAGCGGCCTAGTCAACCCGAAAATTTGCAGCATGACTACGTGTTTGGACTACATGATATGTTGGTAGCTTCCGGGAAGGTTCAATGCGATAGCCCTGCCTATGGGAGTTTGGGAGTTGTGCAGTTATATCTTATCAATAAAATGTGGTAAAATAGAAGACTAGATAGTGGTCCAGTCCCAAGGCAATGCCTGCGACAGAGGTGAGGAGTGCGAATGAGTGACAAAGTCCCAATCCAAGTCTTAATAGTTGATGATCATGCCGTTGTTCGCAGCGGACTGAGCGCGTTCTTGATGATTTTTGAGGATCTAGAGTTGGTGGGGGAAGCGGCCAGTGGAGCAGAAGCCATCCGAATGTGTGAAAAATATCACCCTCATGTGATTTTAATGGACTTGATTATGCCCATAATGGATGGCGCCGCCACCATCCGTGCCATTCGCGAGCGGTGGGCCGATATCCAGGTCATTGCGTTGACAAGTTTTAAGGAGGATGAGCTTGTGCAAGATGCCTTACAGGCTGGCGCTATTGGGTATCTCCTCAAAAACGTCTCTGCTGATGAACTTGCCAATGCGATCCGTGCTGCGCACATTGGACGTCCCACCCTGGCCCCAGAGGCCGCACAAGCGCTTATTCACGCTGCCAAACGACAACCTATCCTTGGGGACGATTTAACGCCCCGGGAGAAAGAAATTCTGGGCCTTATGGTAGAAGGGCTCAGCAACCCCGACATTGCAGAAAGACTATATGTAAGTCGTTCGACGGTCAAATTCCACGTTAGCAATATTCTATCCAAACTGGCAGTTGAAAGCCGCACTGAGGCGGTTGCCGTAGCCTTACAAAACAATCTAATCTAAATATAGAATCTGTACAAAAATCCAATTTCACTTGTGTTTTCGCCGTTTACGAGACTTAGCAGTCATACGAGCAGGACGTAACGCTTGCGGTAACTTGACACGAAATCCAAGCTGTCGCAACCCGGTGTAGATGGCGGGCCAGCCCGCGCCCGCGCTCAATAACGCGATCAGCGCCATACTCACCGAGGAAGTTAGACACCACATACACGTCGCGCCGATAACAAATGGCTCCAAAAATGTCAGATAAATTGAAAAGGCTAACCCACCTAAAGCCATCAAAAATACAATAGCCGGCGCAAACTCGGCATTGGGTCCCTTTATCCACTCGCCATAGCTATAGGTAATAGCAAGCATAATATACCCTATCAATCCTAGGACAGCAACAGGCAACACACCAAAAAGTTTGGCGTATTGGCTTTGCTGAACGGCATTACAATCTCCAACCGGGCCACAGACAGCTTCGGACTGTGTTACTTCTACATACGAAAGATAAGCCGCAGCCACCAGTCCGATAACAATGAAGAGGACAATTCCCCAGGGAGCAAAACGTTGGGCGAATGGCGCGTGCCAGCGTCGAGGAATGATAACCAATCCACCCATCACCACCATCCCTACTAACACCATGATCGAAAGGGAATTGCCCAATGGGTCACGTGCAAATTTCTGCACCGGCGCTTCCGAATCCAATATTATTTCCTCGATCCCCGGCAAGTCAGGCCAATCCACGCCCCCTTTAGCCAGATAAGTCTCGATCAAACCCGGTAACTGGTCAGGTATATCCACGGACCCCACTAACATCGTATCCCCAATCACCAATGCAGGGACACCCTTCAATTCCGGTTGGTGCAGCTCCATCGCGGCCTGGAACAGAACGCCATTCTGGCCCTCGGTTGTATCCAACTCGACAATGATCAAACGGTCTCCGTATTTCTCCCGTAGTGGAGGCAAATCTTCGGTGATAACCTTGTGGCAGTGCGTACACGCCGGCGAATAAAATAGAATTGCGTGTACCACCCCAGGCTGTGCTTGAATTGGAACGGCCAACGCTCCAATACCCACAAACAATAAACATATCCACGCAGACGCCAGCCCAACACGTCCAATCGCACCTGACCTATCCATCAAATCAGTTACTCCTTCAAAAATTAGAAACTAGAGATCAGAAAAGATCTTCCTACTTCTTACAAGAGCAAAGAGGTACCCAACCAAATAGAAAGTGACGTAAACAGCAGCACCATTCCCAGTTTTACGGCTGCCGCGTTCTGCTGTAAGAAGCGCGTCAAATCCTTTGAAGTTGTGCCATAATAGGCCAAGATAAAGACTACAATGAGCGGCAATACAAAGAGCAAGTTGTAAAGAAAAAGATACCCCATCGCGCGGACCCGTAATTCGGGGATGCTGGAAACGAAGATAATGGTGGGCAAATAGACTTGCCCGGTACACGCTAATTCTAAGAAAGAGATAATAATGCCCGTCACAAAAGCGCCCGCCACAAAAGTACGCGCGCGACGCCCCTTGCGAATCACAGCATTGATGCGCTTCCGCAAGGCGTGAGGCAAATTAAGGCTCATATCCCCGATGTCCCCCCGGCGGGCTTTCAGAAAATCCAGGAAACTGTACACGGCCAGCACTGCGCACAACAAAGCCGTGAGGCCATAAACCCAACGTCCCAGGGTGGTCAGAACACTGCCAAGTAAGTCAAGTACTTTGTAAAACCCTAACCCCATTACAAGATAAGCCAGGAACACACCCAACGTAAACGCGATACCGACTAGCAATGCTTCGCGCCCGGTGCGCCCGCCGATCGTAAGGTAAGAGATAAAGAAAATCAACGTGGCAAACGCGCAAGGATTCAATCCATCCACTAACCCGGCAAAGACGACCGTCAACGGGCCAAAGGAACGGAATCTATCTACAAGTCCCTGCTCCACTACTTCAGGGTCAAAATCCTCCCATACTTTTGACGCGCCCGTCAGTACATACTTCTCAAGCACTTTTTCTAATTTTTGAGGTGTAATCTCTTCTTGTCCAATTAATACATCATCCCCAATAAATAGCGCCGGGGTATGCAAATCTTCGGTACGATTGACGCGTTCAGCCAACCATTGCGCCAACGCAGCATCATCATAAATATTGAATTCTTCTACCGTCAATTGCGGATATTTTTGGCGCATATAATGAATATCCACCTCCGCTCTGCTACATTCCTGACATCCCACTTGATAAAAATATGCCATCCATATCGGGGACGCCGCACTGCACGCAGTTGCATCTTCCGCACTACACACGCCGGAATCGTCTGCGCCATCTGCTTCTCTTTCGATAGGGAGCGATATCCGCTGCGCAGAAAACGTCCCGGACTCCATAGCGGGCAAGTCCGGTAGTGCGATCCCCCCCTGATCCACGCCGGCCGCGACCAAAGCACTGAGATGTTCACGGATAGGATCCTCGCCAATCAAAACGCGATTCCCAATTATCAATGTTGGCAGGCCCCGGTTCTCATCCGCCACTCCATACTGTTCCTCGGCACGAATCAGTAACTCATAATTTTCAGGCGTGCTAATCTCAAACATACGTATATCCAACTGCGAGCCATACGTTTCTGTAAGCACAGATAGCACTTCCTCTTCCACTGCTTTACAATGCTCACAGTCCACAGAATAAAAATACAGAATATGCACGACCGGATCAATCTCAACAGAGAGTGGACGCGCCAAGACAACGGCCGGCCAGGCCAACCCCACTATCAAGATAAGACTCAAAACATACAACCCTAACACCTTCTGCAAATTCATCACTTCTGACGTGACTCCTTTCATTAAAATAATGCCGTTTCCAAACCAAGGTAAAACTATAACACATCCATTGCCAAATGCAACATAAAGCCCGGGTGACCGTAGCCGCGCTTTCCATAGCGCGTTACCGTTGCCAGTTGTAACCGCGCTTTCCATAGCGCGTTACCGTTGCCAACCACCAAGATGAGGTATAGCAGCCTCAGTTACTGCGCGCCAATCAAAATATGATGCGTCATACTACAAAAAAGGCGATCCCAGATCGGACCGCCTTTTCGTATGTACCGATAACTTTACGCGCGCTCTGCGCGATTACTCAACCACTTATAGACCTCTGCCGCAACAGAAGGCAAGAGGATCAACGGGGCCATCACTAACCATTCCGTAAGAGTCAACGGGGTAGTATTGAAAACCTCACGAACTGCCGGCACAGGAATATAGACCACCAAGAGCAGTAACACAATGGAGAATCCAATCGCATACTGCATCCACTTGTTAGTAAAGACGCCTAATTTGAACAGCGGGTAACGCTCCGAACGCGACGTGTAAGCCCGGAACAACTCCGAAAGCACAAGCGTCATAAAGGCCATAGTCTCGGACGTCAAGAGGACAAATTCATCAAAGGCTGCCGTTCCCTCGGCATATCCTTTGCGCACAGCCAGATCTGGGCCAAAACTCTTCCAACCCAGCAAATAAGCCGCCAGCACCGCAAATGTAATCGCCACCGTTTGAATAGCCACTCCTTGCCACATCGCTTTATTGATCACCGGTTCATCGGGGGGACGCGGCGCGCGCTCCATCAGATCAGGATCGCCTTTCTCCAAACCCAGGGCCAGAGCAGGGGCACCATCGCTGAGCAAGTTAAGCCACAACAACTGGATGGCTGTAAGCGGTTGTGGCCATCCCAACAACGTTGCAATAAACAGAATCGCGATTTCTGCCACATTACAGGATAGCAAGAAATACACGAACTTGCGGATATTGGAGTAAATTACGCGGCCTTGCTCAATCGCGCTCACGATGGAAACATAGTTATCATCGGTGAGTACCATATCCGCCGTCTGCTTGGTGACATCGGTGCCCGTGATCCCCATCGCAACCCCAATATCGGCCTGCTTGAGGGCGGGCGCGTCGTTCACACCATCTCCCGTCATCGCAACCACATTGTTACGCTTGCGCAGTGCGGCCACAATGCGCATCTTGTGATGCGGGGCAACACGGGCGAAAACGTCCACTTTATCAATCCTGGCGTCGAGTTCTTCATCGCTCATCGCCTCCAGTTCTGCACCGGAGACCGCGACGTGACCCTCATTCAAAATGCCAATTTCGCTGGCGATAGCGGCCGCCGTCGCCGCGTAGTCACCCGTGACCATAATTGTGCGTAGCCCGGCTCCCTGGGCCTTCTGGACAGCAGGGAGAACCTCTGGACGGGCGGGGTCAATCATCCCCTGCAAACCAACAAAGATCAAGTCCTGCTCTACATCATTGGGTTTAGGCTCCGAGGGCACTTCTGACAGTTGGCGGTAGGAGACCCCCAACACGCGCAGTGCCTGGGAAGCTAGATTCGCGTTCGCATCCAGAATTTCCTGTCGCTTTGCGTCAGTCAGATCAACCGGGCCTGCAGCAGTCTGGATATAAGTACAACGCTCTAAGACCAGGTCTGGCGCGCCCTTAACAATCGCCACATAATTATCAACACCGCCACCGGACAAGGGGCTAATATTCTGCGCCGGCGCGGGTCCCAGATCGTGAATTGTCGTCATCCGCTTACGATCAGAATCAAACGGAATCTCATTCACGCGCGGGAAGGTTTTTTCTAACTTGTCGCGCCAAAAGCCGGCTTTCGCCCCCGCAACCACCATCGCCCCCTCAGTCGGATCGCCGATCATCCGGTATTCAGTATCTGTGTGAGCCTCCAGAATCGCATCGTTACATAACGTTCCACCCCACAAAGCCGCCTGCAAAACCGGATATTCGTCCAGGTGCAAGATTTCTTCACCTGCGGATAAGAAGCCACCCTCGGGCGCATACCCTCGCCCCGAAACTTCATACAATTTCCCATCCGCCCAGATCCGGGTTGTCGTCATCTGGTTCTGAGTCAACGTCCCCGTTTTATCGGAGCAAATGACAGTCGCAGAACCCAGGGTTTCTACCGCCGGCAACCGGCGAATCAGCGCGTGACGCTTGACCATTTCCTGCATTCCCAGCGCCAAACAAATCGTCACTACCGCGGGCAGACCCTCAGGCACCGCCGCAATCGCCAGACTAACGGCCAGCATGAAGAATTCCTTGATATGCGCCACCCAATCCGTGACCACTTGCCCGACAATGAGCGGACGCACCAGTCCAACAACAAAAACCAGACCACAGATCGCCAAACTGGCGACCCCCAGAGTCTTACCTACATCATCCAGTTTCTTTTGAAGTGGTGTATCCTCTTCTTCAACCGATTGGATCATCTCGGCAATATGGCCGATAGCGGTTTTCATCCCGGTACCTGTCACCATACCGACACCACGTCCGTAGGTGATAGTGGTACTCATAAAGGCCATATTGTGCTGATCGCCCAATCCCGCGCTGGGATCGAGTTCGTGTTCGGCATTCTTATTAACCGGCACAGATTCTCCCGTTAAAGAAGCTTCTTCAGCTTTAAGATTGATACTCTGGACCAGACGCAAGTCAGCAGGAACAATGCTACCTGCCTCCAAAAGCACCATATCTCCCGGCACCAACTCGCGCGCGGGAACCATCACGCGCGTGTCATCGCGGATCACGTGGGCTTCTGGCGCGGCCATCTTCTTCAGCGCAGCCAATGCCTCCTCGGCCTTGCTCTCCTGGATAATGCCTACAGCCGTGTTCAAAATCACAATGGCAATAATCGCCGCCGACTCGATATAATCCCCCAAGAAAAAAGAGATAACCGCTGAAACGATAAGGATCATCACTACAAAATCCCTAATCTGATCCCATAGCCGTTCCAGGAAAGTGGGCGGTGGTTTTTCCTCCAACTCATTAAACCCATAAACATCTAACCGGCGCTTGGCTTCAGCAGAAGTTAATCCTGACTTAAGGTCAGATTCAAGCGACTGTACGCTCGCCTCAATACCGAGCGCGTGCCACTGCTTTTCCTGTTTGCTCATGCAATCCCCTCCATAATAAAGATAAATATTAACCCAATACCAACGAGAGTTAATTGTAACATAGTCTAATAAAGGCGCAATTTAGGAGATGTAGCCGCGACATCTTTGTCGCGCCCCCAGATACGCGACAAGGATGTCGCGGCTACATAAGGGGCATTAATAAGCTGATGTCTGGGGAGCTTCATTGTCAGGTGTGGTATAATCGCCTGTAAGTGGTTGGATGCAAAATCTCACGCCATTTAGAAATGGCGTGCAGAGGCACTCAGAAAAAAAACCGGAGATCGAAAAAAAGCTGGTTTCAGATCTACTATTTTCAAACAGAGGAATAGCAATGAAACGTTGGATTATCCTTATCATTAGTTTATGTGCAACCGTGGTTTTGCTTGGTTGCGAGGTAGACGCGCTGTTCTTGGGCGCGTATATTGAGAGCCAATCTGACGCGCTTAAAAAGCCCGCCGGCGCGGATGATGCGCCGGTATCGTTTACTGTAGAATCGGGGGAGACCGTTACTCAAATCGCCGGGAGCCTTAAGGCGCTGGGATTGATTAAGGACACCGAGCTTTTCCGCCGGTATTTGCAATACAAGGGACTGGACGCCGGTATTCAGGCAGGCACATACACATTACGCCAAACTATGACTATACCTGAAATCGCGCTAACACTACAACACGCAGAAACCAATGAACAACAAGTTACCATTCCCGAAGGCAAACGGGCCGAAGAGGTCGCCGCCATTGTCGCGGAGCAAACGGATATCTCCGCAGAAGAGTTTCTGCAAATAGCGCAAGTTGGGTGGCGTGGTACTGACCTGTTACAAAAATATCCCCTTCTGGCGCAAATTCCACTAACGGCCACGTTAGAGGGCTACCTCTTCCCCGATACGTACCGCTTGCCCGACCAGGCGACAGCTTATGATTTGATAGATCGGATGGTTGCAAATTTTATAGCACAGGTAACACCAGAAGTACAACAGGGGATCACTGCGCAGGGTCTGACGCTACATGAAGGCATCACCCTGGCCTCCATTGTGGAACGAGAAGCAGTGATTGCGACCGAACGGCCCCTTATCGCGGGCGTTTACTATAACCGGCTGCGCGATGGTTGGCCTCTCTCTGCAGATCCCACCGTACAATATGCACTCGGGTATCGCCCCGATGAAGAGAGTTGGTGGAAAGGGCAACTTTTCTTCTCCGATCTAGAAGTTGTTTCCCCTTACAATACATACCGCAACCAGGGGCTTCCGCCCGCACCTATTGCCAGCCCCGGGTCAGGGGCGATCAAGGCCGTCGCAACTCCAGAGGAGACGGACTATTACTTCTTTATGGTGGACTGCACACTCAACAACGGGACCCACGTCTTCGCCCACAATGAAGCCGAACACCTGGAAAATTACACGCGGTGCGGGGGTGTATTGCCCTCTCAAGACTAAAGAGCCATCGAACGTCAAACATTTCAATGTAATCAGATTTTGACGTTTGATGTTTTATTTACTACTTTAGGCTGCCACCAGCTTCATCACAGTCACTTCAGGACGGGCATTGATCCGCACTTTAAAGCCCCCAATCCCCCGATTTACGTAAAGCTGGGTCGCTCCTACTTGTGTGAGACCTGCCATATAGGTTTGCCCAAAACACGATGGAGACAGCGTCAAGCCAATCAAGGACACGTTGATGGTGCCTCCATGCGTGTGACCGGCAAGCATCAGATCCAGACGCGCGTCCGGCAACATTGCTACAAAATCGGGATTGTGAATGAGCAACACGCGCGGCTCATCCTCCGGGATAGAGGCCAACAAATCAGCTAATACTTGTCGCTGTCGTTCCCAAATTGCGCGGAACAATGTAAAATCTTTGCACACGCCTGTTCCCTGATCATCAAGTCCTAACAACCACAACACGCCGGCAGATTTCCGAACCTTATCTTCTACACATACTGCCGCCCGCGCATTGCGCAAAACGGTGATACCCACAGCCTCTAGATTCGCCGTGATCACGTCCGGGTCCGTCCATATCTCATGATTTCCCAAGATAGCATATACCCCATAGCGTGCCTGAAGCCGCGCCAGTTCACGTGCGGCCACTTTGCTATAAGTGGCATTGCCTGTCACATAATCCCCCGTCAATACCACTATGTCGGGAGAGACAGCATTAGCCAACGCGATCACGTGCCGGAGATACTCAAGATCGAGAAAAGGGGTGACGTGGATGTCACTCAACTGTACCAACGTTGCCTTATCTAAGGCCGCAGGTAGCGAGCGGATACGCACAGATAACTCCACCACCTCCACTAATTCCGCCGTCACCTGTGTGGTGTAAAGCACCGGCAATGAGGAGAACAACGCGCCGCCAACTTGTAAAAATTGGCGGCGTGTTATCGGCACACTTGTTAATAATCGTTTCATAATCCAGAAGATATAAACATAACTTTCTGCAATTCTGTGACAGATTCTAAGGTACTGGCGTTGGTGTCTCTACCGGCGGGGGGGTCGGCGTTGAGCGCCACTTAGCCGTCACGGTTCCCTCACAGGGATCGTAATCCCATCCTAGAATAACGCGGAAATCGACGGGACTTTCCTCTGTCGGCTCTTGCACCACATCGCTTTGCTGCCGTTTGTAAAGCTGTAACAATTTATATAACGGAGAGCCTTTACTGGTCGTCGTAAAATCCACGATGGTCGTGCGCGCCGTGCCCTCGGTCTCCTCGACCGACACAACCTCAAATCCCTCCATCCCCAAACGATAGGCAGCTACGTGTCCCCACCCGCTATTGCCCGTACCATTAAGCACCTGTACCCGGTACGCGCGCTGCGTCGCGCGGCTGGTCAACGGCGGTTGAAGGGCTTCCTGGAGGAAACCATACAATGCGTCGTGATTGGGGGCTAAGACCGCGCCGCCATTAGGCGCGGTCATCGAAGTCAGCAACGTACTCCCACGGATAAACCGGCTCTTGATGTTGCGATCGTCTAATTGTGCTCCTATCGAAGCGAGATAAACCAATTCTTGCAATCCCAAATCTGTTTCCACCGCTTCCTTATAGGCATCCCAAAGCTGGGGCACACGGGGGATCATGTTCTGGGTCATAGCCGCCGCGTACATTGCATAAATAACCTGCTGTTGACGGCGATGGCGGTCAAAATCTGACGTATTCCACCGCGAACGCACATACCACAGCGCGTACTTTCCGCTCAGATGATGCACCCCCGGTTCCATATCAATGTCAGTCTGCCCGATCTCCGATTCTTCATCGGGATAAGTATCGTGGAAAGGACACTCCACCACAATATCCACTCCCCCCAGGGCGTCCACAATACTGCGGTAGCTATTAAAGTCCACCAGGGCGTAAAAATGGACGGGGATACCAAAGTTATATTCAATCGTATCCTTAATCATCGCAGGGCCTCCTCCCGGATATTTACTTTTAACCCCGCGCAAATAGGCAGTGTTAATCTTATCCAATCCCCACGTCGGGATCCAGGCGTAATAATCGCGGGGGATAGAGGTCATTGCGACTGAGGGCAGGTCAGGGAAGATAGACACCATCATCATCACGTCGGTCCGCGCAACTTGTTCTCCCGGTCGCCGGTCACTCCCCAACAACAAAATATTGATGGTACCCTTAGGCTGCGTAATCCGCGGCATCGGCGTAGGTTGTGGCAGCGTAGAAGTGATAACCGAAGTTGTCGTAAACACAGACATCGAATTATCCACCACAATGGGCGCGGGCGTCGGCGTAAGTGTCGGCGTCGGCGATGGTGTGGGTGTATTCGTGGGCGTTGCCGTCGGACGCGGCGTTTTCGTGGGCGTCGCCGTAACTGTCGGAGTCCACGTCGGCGGCAACTTTGTGGGTGTTGCCGTCGGCGGCTCGTGTACGGGAGTACTCGATTCCATAACAGATAAGGCGGTTGACGTCGCCGTCACCACCAAGACCTCTTCCGAGGATTGTGGCTCATGTTGCCACGCATACGCTCCGGCCCCAAGCAAGAAGACCAAGCCAGCAAAGATCAACCATTCGAAGATTTTTAGCCATTGTTTCATCGGGAGACTATCATACCACGCTCAGGGAGAAAATCAACATTCCATCATTTGACAACTTTACACTTTCCCGATATGCTACCGGCATGGCAAAAGGAAAGGTCGGTTTAGGACGGCGTGGAGAGATGTTGGCTGCCACCGTATTGGCAAGGCATGGGTTTACACTTATCACCCGCAACTGGTACTGTCCCAAAGGCGAAGCAGATTTGGTAGCGACGCAGGCGGGAGAGTGGTATTTCTTTGAAGTACGGACGCGACGGGGGAAGCGTTACGGGACACCAGAAGAGACCATCACCCCAAAAAAATTGGAGCGGATGGAGGCGGTTGCACGCCACTACCTGGGAGAACATCTCTCCGACGCCGACGTCGCGTGGCACTTAGGATTGGTCGCAGTGGAAATGGATGGACAGGGGCATCTCCTACGCCAGACTATTTACCCTGATATTCACGGTGCGCCCTTGCCCAGCATCACCGTCCCCCTCCCTAACGCCTATTGGGTGGAACCGGGAAAACTACTAGCCGGAGAACATCCCCAGCATATTTCAACAGCAATACAGACGTTGCTTGCGGCGGGTATAACGTGTTTTGTGGATCTCACCGAACCCGGCGAATTGACAACCTACGCCTCTACGCTCGATAAGTCTATCGCCTACTATCAGTTATCTATCCCCGACTTTGATATTCCTTCAGAGGTCCAGATGATCCATATATTGGACACAATAGACACTGCCATCGCTACCGGACGCGTAGTCTATGTGCATTGTTGGGCAGGGGTCGGGCGCACAGGAACCGTGATCGGGTGTTACCTGGCGCGACACGGGACGTGCGGGCAACGCGCGCTGCTCAAGCTCGAGTACCTACGCGCCGAGGCTGCAAATAGCCAATATGAATCTCCTTCCACCAAAATGCAGCGCACGATGGTGGAGAATTGGGAACAGGGAAAGTGACAAGGAACCAATGACAGAAATGATTCCCCTGGTGGCAATTGTAGGACCGACGGCGGTGGGTAAGACTGCGTTAGCAGTGGCGATAGGAACGGCATACAACGCGGAAGCGGTCTCCGTGGATTCGCGGCAATTTTATCGCACTATGGACGTCGGCACTGCCAAACCGACAACGGAGGAGCTGGCTTCCCTTCGCCACCACTTAATTAATATCGCAGATCCAGATGAGACGGTGGGGCTGGCTCAATTCCTCAGACTGGCGCGCACCGCGATTGCGGATATCCACGCACGTGGCAAGCTCCCGTTGTTGGTAGGCGGCACCGGTCAATACGTGCGCGCCCTGCTCCAGGGCTGGCAAATACCCGAAGTGACCCCCGACCCCGACCTGCGGGCCGAGTTAGAGGCACAGGCTGCCACGAATCCCGACGCACTCTGGGAGCAACTGATGATCTTGGATCCTGATGCTGCCAACCTTATGGACCCCCGCAATCTCCGTCGAGTCATCCGCGCGCTGGAGGTCTGCCTCAAAAGCGCGCGCCCCTTCTCCGAACAGCGGCGGCACATCCCTCCACCCTACCGGGTGCTGCAAATCGGTCTTACGATGGAACGCGAGGCCCTCTATGGCCGCGCCGACGCCCGTGTAGATGCGATGATGGCTGCCGGCCTCCTCGCCGAAGTGTGCGGGCTGCTTGACCGGGGGTACGATTGGGGACTACCTGCTATGTCGGGTCTTGGCTATATCCAATTCCGTCCCTACTTTGAAGGTACGGTGACATTGAAAGACGTTACCGAGCGCATCAAGTGGGATACCCATGCCTTCATCCGCCGCCAATACACCTGGTTCCGCCCTACCCACCCGGACATCCACTGGCTGGATGCACAAGAAGTAGGAGGAATAGCACAGGCGCAACGGTTGATCGAGGAGTTGTGAGACAAATTGTTGGCTCACATGATAATTCAAGTTATCTTTACACTATATACCATTTACGGAGGATATCAACATGTCTAAACAAGTTCGTGTTGGTGTTATTGGTACCAGTTCATACGCGGATACGTCGCACCTGCCTTTTCTCAAAAGCCATCCGCACGCGCAACTCGCGGCTATTTGTGGCCGTAATCGCGACCGCGCTGAACAAATGGCCCACAAGTACGAAATCCCTCTTGTATTCACTGACTATCGAGACATGATCGAGAAGGGTCATTTACAAGCGATTGTTATTGCGACTCCTGACGATCTACATTATCCAATGACAATGGATGCTCTAGAGGCAGGGCTGCACGTGATGTGTGAAAAACCATTGGCTCTTAATGCGGTGCAAGCCAAGGAGATGGCTGAAAAGGCAGCAGTAGTGGGAGTCAAGAACATGGTCTGCTTTACTTTCCGTTGGTTCGCCCTTTATCGTTATATGAAAGTGTTAATTGACCAGGGGTACGTTGGTCGCTGTTTTGACTGTGACATACGGTACCTGGCCGGATATGCTCGCACGCCTAGCTACCTTTGGCGTTTCGACCGCCGATATGCTAATGGCGCAGTTGGGGACATCGGTGCGCATATGATTGACCTAGCACGATGGTACGTCGGCGACATTGCCCAGGTGAGTGCCAGGTTGACTACTATTATGGAGCGACCGGCACTAGAAGGACAGCCCTATGAGGCTGCCAACGACGCTGCTATTCTGATGCTGCAATTTGAGAATGGGGCACAGGGTACAATCCGCGTCAATGCTGTAGCCCATCCCGGGGATCGAGGGCAAGAACAACATATCATCCTATATGGCGAGTCCGGAACTTTAGAGAGTGATTATTCAATGCAGGGATCCGACTCTGCTCGGGGGATCACAAAAACCCCATGCAAGATTCAAGGAACACGGCGGGACGCAACTCATTTTGAAAAACTTGATATTCCTGACGAAATCTGGGAGGGGACAGATCGCAGCAATCTCTTTTCAGGATTTACCACACAATCTATCGGGGACCGGCTGTTCATTGATTCCATCCTGGAAGACCGACCTGCAGTTCCCAGTTTTTACGATGGGTTCAAAGTTCAGCAAGTCATTGACGCCGCCATTGAATCCCATCAGAAGGAATGTTGGGTTTCATCAAGCAAATCCCTGGAGGAAAAAGCCCACCCTTAGCCAATATCACTGATGGTAAGCTGATTCAGCGAAAACAGCCATATCTCTTTGAGAGACCGGCTTTCAAGCAAAACATGGGAGATCTGCCCCTCCAACACGAGCGAGATAAATCCATGCACCTGACTCCACACTGTGATCGCCATCAAATCCGGTGGTGCGGCACGCAAGATGCCGGCGCGTTGGCAGGTTTCGACGATGGTTACAACCAGGCGAAAATTCTGCTTGGTGATTTCGACATACTCAGGGTAGGATTTCTCCTGCTCCACCACACCTGACAACGTAATTTTAAAATGCGCGGGGTCCTTAAGAGCAAATTCGATGTAGGCCCATGAAGCCTCAATAAGTTGTTGTAATGGATCGTCCTGATGCAGTTGGACGGCAGCATACACTCTATTATAGAGTTTCTTGTAACCCTCGGTAGAAATCGCAGCAACCAATGACTGCTTGTCCGCAAAATGCGCGTAGGGCGCAGTATGGCTGACACCTGCTCTGCGCGCGACGCGGCGAAGGCTCAACGCGTGGACCCCTTTCTCGGCCAGAATTTCAATGCCGGCTTGAATCAAGGCATTTTTGAGATCGCCGTGGTGGTAAGATGTTTTCTCGGATAGTTTTTTGTTGGACATTGTTTTTCCCCTAACTTGACACTGTAAAGATTATATCTTATAATCTTTACAGTGTCAAAATGCAAAGAGGAAAACCGAGGGGTTAGCGCTCCCCAGAGTATCACACCCACCAGCGCACTTAGCAGCGAACCACCAATGGCAAATACATCCAAGTACGTCCCAAATGTAAGCCTATGCGATTAGATATAGGAGACACAGCGTTGCCATATATATCCCTGCCACCGGTAACAGTCATCACATTCCAGGCCGTCACGGGCGCCGTCAATGGCCGGATAATGCTAAAAACCATAGTAATGCTTATACTCTCGCCAACATCCAGACCATGCCCCACACCATAAGGCGGCAGCGTTAGATCGGTCCAACTCAAATATCCGGTGTGAGTTACAGGCACGGGCATAGCCCGTACCAGGCGCAAGTAGGTTGGATCATATTGATTAACCACCGAGATAACATCCACCGCGCTCACGCCAAGGTTAAGCACCTGCATCGTCACCGAGAAATTGCCAGAAGACACACTAGCCTCCGGCACTTCTTGCGATACCAATCCCACTGAAGGAGATGTCAATAGGGCCGAAACTACATCTGTCACCGACACAACTTGCCCTCCCACGCGCGCGGTCATCGTCAATACTGTACTGTACACACCTGGCGTGATGATTTGTGTCGTCGAAACCAGTGCCGTGAAACTCAAACTGGTTCCCGGCGTTACAGAGGCAAAATTGTTCCAGGTTAAGGTATAGGGGGCAACATAACCGGACAGTGTACTCGTTATAACATGGAATTCTTGTGGCAAAGATGCCACAAATTGTAATGATTGCGGCGTAAACGTAACTTGGCCTGTATTTGTAAACGTAAAAGTATAGATCAGCGGCAGAGATGGTACCCCTGGGTTAGGAGATACTTGAGCTTGCAAAGCCAGAGCAGGAACAAGTACTTGCGTCGTCGCCCGCGTTTGATTATTGTCAAACTCACGATCCAACACGCTACTGTGAATCATAGCCTGATGTGAAAGGATACCATCTCCTGTGAGCGGCACGGTTACCGTAAAGACCACTTTTCCCTGCTCTCCTGGGGCTAACCAGGGTTTAGTCCAAGTTAAGAACTGTCCTAAATGCAGAGGTAACGGCAACAACGGATCTGTCTTGACTACGCCTCCCCATACGATGCCAGATGGCAACACAGCCGTTATAACACTGTCCTGCGCGGCCCACTCACCTTGATTACGATATACCAACGTACACGTCAATACTTCACCAGCGATAACATATCGAGGAATATCAAGAGCGACGGCCACGTCCGCCGTCGGAATAATCGTCGCCGTCTCAGAAGCATCATTGTTATACGGATTATTATCCGAACCAGAGGTTATTAGCGAAACTGTAGTCGTAACCGGGCCTAACACAGGGGCATCTACAGTGGCAGTAAAAACTACACGTCCTATTACCCCGGCAGCTAACTTCGGAGTACCCCATGTAAGAGTAGAATTCCCCAACATAAGCGTACCCGGGTCACCTGCCGGCGAAACAAATGAAGATTCCAAGACCATTGCGGCATCTACCACACCTCCAAACCGCAACGCAGAAGGCAAAGTGACATCTAATTCCACATCTTCCGCCACTGCCGGGCCAAAATTCTTGTAAGTGAGCATATAAGTCACAACATCACCCGGCGCGACAGTATAATCGGTAATGGCAACGTCGGTAATGGCGAGATCAGCAACAGTAGTTAACATAGTGGATACTGACATCTCATTATTGTAGAGATAGTCATCTCTTACCATAGAGGCTACAGTGGCTGTATTGGTAAACGTCTGTGTAACCCACGATTTAACATGCACATCTACATAGAGCAACCGGCTATTCCCGGCGCGCAACTCATCTAAATACCAAATAAGAGATTGAGATACCCAATCAAGCTGCGGCATATTCCCGCCAGCAAGTGTTGCCGTTACTAACTGCACCGCAGATGGAAGTGCATCTGTGATCACAACTCCCCGGACATCCGCCGGACCATGATTGGTCACCGCCAGTACATAGGTCAATTTACCATCCGCTGCTGCCGGGTCAGGTGTGTCCACAATCACCATTTCCAAATCAGCTCGCGCATCTGCTCCAGATCCAATGCCCGGAGTAGCCAGTTTCCCCCCTGTATCTGACGTAGCTGTTACCCCTCCAGTCTCCGTAACACTCCCCGTCGCAGTTACCACAGGCGTAGTCGTAGGGGAAATCACACCCACAGTTGTCATGGGTACCGATGTCGCCATCATACCTGTTGTTATCACACCATCCGACACAATACCGATTGCAGACAAAGATTCCGCCGGTAGAGATGCCAAAGCCACCTGGGAACCCGCATCATTCTGCAATGCAATATCTGCTAAAACGCCCTCCTGCACTGATTCATTACCATCCGAGGGTCGCGCGTCAGCAAGTTGCTGACGAACTGTCATTGTTACGCCAATAATCGCATCGACTTCATAACCGGCTGGAACAGGGATAGTTTGAGGATAATCAGGATCATTCAAAGTGACGTTAACTACGCCTTCATCCGTCGCTACATACGTATGGGTTGGAGAAATCACACGCGCGCGGAACACTGTCCCGCGCACACTCACCAAAGCCGCCGGCATCTCAACTTCAAAACGATCTTCCGGCTTTCGTAAATGCGCCACCTCGGCCCGCACTTCACCCACCGTTAATCGCATACGGACTGCCGGGGAAGTCCAAATCGATCCGAGTTTAAATTCCGTTAATGTTAATTGTGTCCCCGGACTCAATTCTACGCGGCTGCCGTTAATCGATAACACTGCCGCGCTATCTTCAGGAAGTTTGATATAATCGCCTTCAATTAAGGGCCGTTTTTGTTTATATGCCACACTGGCAGGAGTGGAAGGTAGTTGCGAACTCGTATGCGCGGCGATGACCTCGGCATTACCCTGATGGACTGTCAACATGACGCGATGTGGGACAAATAACGCCCAATTCCAGACGAACAGAAGCAGGACAACAATCGCCCCCACCCCCCCCCATACCCATTGTATCCGTCGTCGAGAAAGCCCTAACCATGAAAAAAAGCCATGAGTAAAATGACTTTGCTCATGTTGTAAAGTTATGATCAGGTGTTGTTTAAACTTAGCATCAACCTGTAGAGGTTCATTTGCCAGGGCATGCAACACCTGTTCCACACGCTCGTTATGCCCGGTCATGCTTTTCCTCAAACATTTGCGCCAACAAACGCCGCGCACGCACGAGAATGGACTCTATACTCTTTTCACTACGATCCATCACACTGGCAATCTCCCGCACCGACAATTCTTCAACGTACTTGAGGATCAAGGCCATCCGGTAGTGTAGCGGTAATTGCATTAAAGCCGTACGCACTGCCTGGCGGACTTCCAGTTTATCCAAAAACTGCTCTGGTAATGCATCTTCCGCCACTAGAGGAAAAAGAACCTCTTGTATAGGTATCTGTTGTGGTTGCCGTTTTATGCGACGGCGACGGTCTGCAACTTTATGTGCAGCAATGCTAAACAACCAAGTACGTAGCTTACTATCCCCACGAAAACGGCGGATAGCTCGCAACGCGGCCACCAAAGTCTCCTGTACTACGTCTTCGGCATCTTGTTGAGAGCCCCCGACCTGGTTATAAACAAACCGGTATAAGTCATCGGTATATTCTGCAACCAACAACTCTACCGCATCAGGGTCCCCCTGCGCAAGACGCTGGGCCAACATTACTTCATGGGTTGGCGTTATTTGATTCATTATATATGTCGCTCAAACAGAACCCTATCCCGCGCATAAAATAAAAAAATGGTTAATTTCAACTGACTCCATACTTCCTGGACACTATACATCTACTGAATTCAATTAAAACATAAAACTATGCGGATTTCCTGTCTTTATAAAATCCACTTCTAGCCTCCTGGAAGTTTCAACTCAATACAATATCAACACTATCACCTAACATTATCTTCAATACCTGGGCACCATGGCGCTGATTGACGGCCAACTCTAACATCCCCTCACTCCCCACCAGTGCTAACGGTGTACCTACCGGCACCTCACCATAGGTATGGCGAATCGGGCCTATATCACGGCCGGCAACAGATACACGCGCCGCTGTTGCCGGGAAATACATTTCTTCGATTTCAGGGTTTGCCAAAACCGGCTGCAGGCACAATGTATCACCTCTCCATAATAAACGGCCAATACTGGTAATAATATTGCCAAAATGATCAATATAAAGCACTTGCCCTTGGATACGGTTCGCCGCCACACGCATCTTAGCAGAAGTTAAGCGTATAGGATCCACCACCTGAGGTCCCATCTCGCTCAAAGAGACCCCTCGCGCCAGATATGCCGCAGCCGGAGAGAATACATCCCGCCCATGGAAGGTACGACTGACAACAGGTAAACGATATTCAGGATTAGCTAACTCCACAATCAACTCTGGTGGCGTGGATTCCCACACAAAGGAAAAAACTCCATTATCCGGCCCAACTAACATTCCCCACCCCGTCTGCGCCGCGATAGGACGTCGCATAGTACCCACACCCGGATCTACCACCACTAAATGCACACTCTCACGTGAAAAATATGGCAATACCGTCCATAAAATATATGCTGTACTGCGCACATCTTGTGGCGGCACAGTGTGAGTAATATCCACAAATGACACACCTGGAGCAATCCTGGCCATAACACCCTTCATTGTCCCGACATATCCATCTTGAATACCAAAGTCCGTCGTTAATGTAATCAGCACAAGTTCATCTCCTCTGACGCACAATCAATTTAACCACTTCCCATAACTCATCTACACGCAACAAAAATGACAGGCCGACGTATATGCTTATCCCCAACGGTATCCCTCCCAACACTTGAATCCACGCGCGACCCGGCGCAAGCAGCAACCACACCCACAGGCCAAGCGCCATCCCTGTGGAAGCCAATACCACACGTCCCACCAACGATATAAACTGTCGCCAATTCAAACGCCCGATACGAGACTGAATTAAGATTAGAAGTACAACCGTCTCGCTCAAAGCAGATAACGCATTAGCGCATGCCAACCCAGAGTGAGAAGGCAACCCTAATGCAACAAAACCCGGGGGCAGAAGCAGTCCCAACAATACATTCAGCAATACTGATCCCACAGCAGCCAGTGCAGGTGTCCAGGTATCATGCAATGCGTAAAAAGCACGCGCCAACACCTCAATTACTGAATGTCCGACTAGGCCAATTGCGAAAAACCGCAAAGCCCAGGCTACACTCCGTGTAGCAGCCACATCAAACGCCCCCTGCTGAAATAACACAGTAATAATCGGTCCCCCTAAGAATATTAGTCCCATTGAGGCCGGAATCGTCACCGTGATCATCGTTTTCACGGTCGCCAGGAGGGTTTTCCGTAATTCTTCTATGGCCCCCCGCGCAGACTGCGCCGAGAAAGTGGGAAAGGCGGCCGTACCCACGGCCTGCGCAAAGATCCCCTGGGGCAACAACATCACCCGCCAGGCATAATCCAGTGCTGAAATGGCCCCAGGCCCCAAGCGCGAAGCCAGGTTATTACTCACCACAAAATTAATCTGTACGGCAGCCACCCCTAGAACACGCGGCAACATCAAACGCCCTACTTGCAACACCCCAGGATCATCTACCCCCAGAACGGGCATATAGCGCGCCTGGTAACGAACTAATCCCGGCACCTGTATACATAGATGTAACACCGCGCCAACCACCATACCTATCGCCGGCCCCATCGTTCCTAGAGAAGTCATAGCGCCGATAACTGCACCACCAATCAAGGCAAGATTATACAAAATCGGCGCAATCGCAGGAAGGAGGAAATGCTGATGCGCGTTAAGCGTACCCATCACTATCCCACTCACACCAAAGATTGCGGTAGAGAGCAGCATTACTCGCATCAAATTCACAGTTTGAGCTTGCATTGATGGCGTCATAGCCGGCGCAACAATTGTTTGCACCAACCATGGCGCAAACACAATGCACAACAAAGTTAAAGGAATCAGAAGAACGAGCAGTAAGTTGATAATTGAAGAAGCCAAGCGCCAAGCTGGCATTACCTGGGCATGGGCTAATCGGTACGTGAAAAGAGGAATAAAAGCAGACCCTAATGCCCCCCCCGCAACCACCAGAAAAATCGCCTCTGGAATACGCAACGCGGCGACATAAGCATCCATCTCCGACGCAGCGCCAAAGTAAAGACCAAAGACCATCTGGCGCACCAACCCTAATACACGACTGAGCGCGAATGCCATCATCACCAACGCAGCCGCGCGCATAACCTGCCCTTGAGGCTGAATATTTGCATCCGCTTCGTCTTTAGAGTCGGGTATTCGCATTTTTAAATTATAACACAAAGTTATAAAAACAACCTGTAGTGTGAACCAGTAAAATTACCAATAATATCGCTTAAAAGATTCAGCTAATTCCACAGGTCCACCAAATGTTTTACCCGCTACTGCAAGTGTACTCGCCATTATCTCCGGCTCTGGATTATAGTGAATTAACACCAGACGCACCACTCCCGCTCGCGATGCCAACGCGCCGGCATCTGCCGGGCGGGTATGGGCATTATCCGAATCCGTGGCCTCATGAAACAACAGAGTCGCACTTTGCGCTAGATGCTCCACTGCTGTACATGGAAAGGTATCACTGGAATAAACAAACGCGCGTCCCGTCATCCGGTCTACAAATTTCACCGCCATCGAGGGAACTGAGTGTTCTGTCGGGGCAGCTAATATTTGGAAATCCTCATCCTCAGTGACCGTCACCCCCACTTGAGGAAGTACGATATGATACCGTAAGGGCAATTGTTCGGGCCAACTTTGCGTCCCGAACAAGGCTATCATCTGCTTAATCTGGGCTAATACTTCAGGGCGGGCATAAATTGGCAGTGGAGAGGTCCAAATGTGATCGCGTTGATACGCCAACAATACCAGCCCGAGCAAATACGCAGGTAAGCCATAAACGTGATCGGGATGAAAATGGGTGATGAATATACCTCGCACAGCTAACGGGTCCAGACCGGCACGTTGTAAACGAACAATAGGATTATCCGCGCAATCTACCAACCAGTAATGTTCACCATGCACGACCGCCAGATAGCTATTAGCATATTCGGCTTGGGGTAATGCCGCCGCCACACCTAAAGGTACGACATAAGTCTCATTAACATCTACCACTTGTATACCTACCCTCAACGAGAAGTAAAGGATACACCCAGACGCGCAGCGACGGTCTTTAATACCAGGGACGCATAACTTCCGGGTTGTAATGTAAAACTTACTGTCACCGCTTGCCGTCCCGGATGTTGCTCATCGTCCATAGGAGCTGCTACTTGTACGTCACCTGGTGCATACAGTACCCTACGCTCACCTTTGGCGAGATAAGCCCGCCGCAAAATACGCGCCTTGAAGTCACGAATTGTCATCTCCTCCATATCAAACACTTCTTGTGCAGCCTTTCCAACCAGGCCCTCATAATTCGCCGTCAGGCGCGGCAGCGCAATTTCCATCTCCTGCAACGATTCCAAATCCACATCCAAATCCGGTAACGGAAACCGCGAGCCGGCAATTTCCACCTCCTGAGAGATCGCAAGCGTATAATGCAGATAAGTCGCCAGAATATGATTCCACATCCAGGATTGGTAAGCCGATAGATAAATTGAAAGTAAACGATCTTGGATCAAATTTGCTGCCTTACGATATTCATGGGGATGATCCTTAAGATAAGTAATCACACTGCGAAAATTAGAGGGACGCGGAGCCTGGTGTAACAGAAAACCCCACTGCCCCCAATGTGTTTTTACCAGGGACTTGAATTCACGAATTGAAGCAGGATCGGCCAACATAGGTTCAGACAGATACAACCGCACCACTTTTTCCGCGTCACGGGTCAAGATCGCCTTACCAATAAAACCCTCTTTCTCAGAAAGCGATCCAAATCGCTGTTCATCATAATAGTTCGGCAAACCCTGGACTTCAAGCACTTTTAGAATATCCGCCACCTGGGAAGCCTTATGCGGCTCTAAATCACGCAATACTACCACAAAATCATTCCCTAATAAATCACTGGGACGGAGCGCACGCCGCCCCCATTGTATACGCTGCGCGATAAACCCCTCACCTGTAATTTCTTCAGGCCCACGTTTGCGCACACTGGCATATTGCACTGCAATAGCTGAGGCATCCTTAAGCGCAGGGAATGCCAATGCACTCGGTGTCACTTTTAATTTAGCCGCCATCGCGTTACGTACATCCGTTGTGGGAACGCCACGCTTTTCAATGCGGTAGTAGGCATACGCCCCTCGCTGATCTCCACTAGGAAAACGGAGACGTTCTTCCACTCGAAAATCTTCATATAGCCTTTTTATCCGCATATCCAACTCACTTTCAACTTTAAGGAGCAACGTTAAGTTTGATGACTGCCGTCGGTGTAGGAGATGGAGCAGGTGTAGGAAGCACCTCAACAAAAATCACATGTTCGAATCCTAAACTCAACACGAAGGAGCGTAAAACGCTACGCGCATTTTCATCTGCCTTCTCCAACAGTCCCTCTTCAAGCGCGGCTTGTAGAATCAACCGCTCCGCTTCCTGACGCGCGGCCGTCTCAAGTTGCACATTCAAACCAGCCATACCTGTACGGCGATCATACACATACGTTCGATTATTATCCAATGCTGCTACAAACACTTCTGTCTGGGGTAGACGTATATATACGGTACCATCTGGCAACGTCGACAAAGACTCTGGGCCGAGTAAACTCAAATCGACACCCGCAATGACCTGCCCATAGGCGATCAACAATAATTTATCACCAAACAAAAAACCAAGCGGCCCCTGCCCTGACTCCGCCGTAATCACCTTTTCAATATGATAAGAAGCCGTCTCCAAACGACTTAACGATTGTATACCTTCAATAACCGTCATCGCACTAGGATAAATCGTCGGCGTAGGTTGTGGTATCAACGACCCAGAATTTTCCCCACTCTTTGAACCAGTACCTTGCAACCTAAGAACCAGCCAGGCCACTACCACGATAACAACGATGACTCCAATAATGGTTAAAAAGTTACCAATCCTTCGCATAAAGCCTCCAGGTGTAAATATGATGAGAAATATCAGGCTAACACAGGCATCGCCGGCACGGGGCCTCTAACATTTCCTGCTACAACTTTACTACCATTTGGCATCTCAGTCAATTCGCTCACAAAACGCCCCCTGCAACTTTCAATCATAACTCACGTATCTAATTATGACAAGTGTAATAAACGGCCCGAGTATAGGACAGAAAATAGGGAAAAGTAGTCGCTAAATAGATTTCGCGTGTTGGAGGAACATTATGGAAACCAAAGCAAAAAGAATACTTGTCTTATTCACGATCGGCATAGCATTATCTGTCTCACTTGGCTGTGTTGTCACCGTGCCTGACGTCAACTTAGAAACCGTCAATACAGGAGAAATACAACGTGAATCCAGTACGATAGAATTGGGGGATACTGAAAAAGTCCAGGTATACATTAAAATAGGCGCGGGAGAATTGACCGTCGACAAAGGAACCGATGAACTGCTCGAAGCTGACTTCACCTATAATGTGGCAGAATGGCGACCCGAAATTGAATATCAGGAGAATGAGGAGACGGGCGGCCGGTTAACCATCCGGCAACCAAGCACCAACAAGATCACAACCAGCGCCACCAAGTATCGTTACGAATGGGACCTGAATTTCAACGAGGATATCCCGCTGGATATGCGCATTGAATACGGCGCGGGAGAAGGTGATCTGGAACTGGGTGATCTCAATGTCGAAAAACTAGATATGAAATTGGGCGCAGGCACAATTACAGTAGATTTACACAACAATACAAGTCTAAAGCAGTTGGAACTTGACATAGGTGCGGGCGAATTCACACTTGACCTGCGCGGTGATTGGGAAAATGATGTGGATGTCAACATTCAAGGGGGACTAGGCAAAACAGTATTGCGCTTACCCAACGATATCGGAGTACGAGTAGACATCACCAAAGGCATTGGCAATGTGACGATCAACGGCCTTCACCGCCTGGGAAGTGACTATGTCAATGACGCCTACGAAACATCCGATGTCACGATAGAAATCACAATCCAGGCAGGTGTCGGGTCTATTGAACTCGAAGTCGAAGAATAAATGAGTACAGGTGATTAGAAAGTAAAAAGTGATAGCGCGAGGGGAAGGGATCCTCTCGCGTTATCACTTTTCACGATACATTGTATCTTCATTTAACCACACCGCTACCGCTAAAGATAAAAAGTACACATACGCCAGGTCAATCACAAAGTACGAGGCATCCACCAACCCGTGCCCTAAAAAATCCACCATAGATCCAATAATCCCCAGGGCCAGTGCGCGCGTCATTGCGTCCGGAAACTTGCGCAGTGGCGACACCAACCGCCAGAAGACGGCCTGCAGGACTAACAATACCCCTATACCCAAAATGCCTAACCGTGATGCGAAATCTGCTACGATATTATGGGGGTGTGCGAGATTGAACTCCTCCCAGGCTGTGGGCAACACATAGCGAGTACGGTAAGCATAGAGGAAATTATCCAACCCGACGCCTAACAAAGGATGATCACGGAACATCGCCCAGGAACTCCGCCACAGCGCGACGCGGAATCCCGTCGTACCGCTGGTAAAATCGAACATCCCTGCAAAACGTGGTGTCTGCAATAAGGGAATCAAGGCAATCAATCCCAAAACGATAACTACCAGTGTCGCTTTGCGCCAACCAGGGCCGGCCAAAAATCCCATCACTATAATGGCTGCCGGAATTCCAATCACAATAGCCCCTTTAGAAAAGCTCAATAGCAACGCCAGTGCCACCGGACACGCCGCCACCGCATACAACAACCGCCGTCGCGAGTGGAACAACGAATTGGTAAATTGGTAAAACGACTTCTCTCTTCCCTCTTCTCTCTTCTCTCTTCTCTCTTCCCCCCACAACGCCACCGCGATCAACAGAGGAAACACGCGCCCCAAATACAGCCCGACATTGTTGGGGGAGCCATAGATGCTGTGCAACCGCCGCATCCCCCCCTCGGCCGTAATCACCTCACCAAGCGCGTAGGCAATTTGATCGCAGATACCTGTGCCCCGGCAAAATGAGGCCCCATACTGAAATAACCCTAACACAGCCACCAGCACACCACTTACCACGAACGCATCAATCACCCGCCACCGTGCCTGCCTATCCATCGGAAGTGTCACCAACATTACATAAAACACCACCGGTTCCAACACCACCAACCGCAACTCCCGCACCGCCTCTCGCGTGTGTACCGCGAACAAGGTCGAAAGCAGAGACACGAGAATTAATGCGCCAGCGGCGTAAAATGTAAAACGTGAAACGCGATCCGTAATTCGTAATTCATAACTCGTAATCCTCGCATCTTTCTTCTCTCCCCTCGCCTCTCCCCATTTCCTTACCCACCACACTATCCACCCCACTGCCGTCGGCAGCAAGACCAATTCAGCCAAAGCAAAGGATTTTCCTAGCAATGAGAGGGGATGCATGTAAAAGGGGACGGCCAATATCGTCACCATCAAGCCCAACGCGGGATCCAGGAAAACAATGAGCGAGACACAGATGCCCGCCGCCAATGTCAAAACCAACCACGGTGAGAAATAGAACGCGCCAGTTGCCAGGAGCAAAGTCACCATCTCCCCACCCTGCCCCAGACGCCGGAACGCATCGTTCATCATCGTTTGCCATGCCGCGAAAATGTAAAGGATACTCAACAGCAAGGTCAATACGATCCGTACCCAATCCTTCACCCGCGCGCGCAGCCTGCGCGCCTTGTACCCTATTGTCCCCCAGTCCACGCGCAAACCGGCCCACACTGCCAGGATTAACCCTGCCCCGCTCAACACAGCACACAATCCCAGGCTGGTGCGATAGGCCGTCACATCAGGCCGGTGCGCGACCCGCCAACCCACCAATGCCCACTGTCCCCACCCTCGCTCGGCAGTAACTTCCACAATATGCCGTCCTGGAGGCAGATTTTCCGCCAATGGTACTGTAGCAACCGCTGCCAGCGGGTCGTAAAGCACAACGTAGGCTTTGCCGTTCTCATCGCGCGGCAAAGCAGGCGCAGGTTCCCCATCCACTGTTACAAACAAGAACGCCCGGTACGGCCCGCGCCGCACTGTCAGCGCGATATCGGTGCCCTCAAATGCCAACTGCACCCGATCCCCACTCTGCCCAATATCCGCACCCTGTGGGCCGAGTATCCAGGTGCCTTCAAAAGTTGCCAGGTCCGTGCTGGCAACGTAAGTCCCTGGCGTCGCCACTCGCTCGCGGATTGCCCACTCGGATATCGCATCATAAACTGGGCGCGGTTCCCCATCTGGCCCCACCAGGGCAAAGCCCCAATGTCCCTCCGCATTGGGAACGGCGCGCGTCGTATCAGACACAGACTCTGGCCGCGGCTGAAACCCATTGAGGCACATCGTCCCTAGCCAGGGCCACTCACGCTCAGCCCGCTTAAACGCCGCCAACGTATACTCAGCCTGCGTCGCCATATCCACGTTCCCCCAGATAGACACCGGCCCAGGCCAATCAGCAGGTTTACTGTTCCAACCCAGATGGCTGATCCAGATGGCCTTGTGTGCCTCCCCGTGCGCGACCAACACCTCGCGGGCCAAAATCACGCGAGAAAAATTCAACACCTCCCGATCCACCCGGCGATCTTCCGGCTCAGAGAAAAATCCGTAGGGTTGCATAGCGACCACATCAAAATATGGCTCGGCGCCAGCAGCGTAGAGCATCTCCAAGAACAGGTCTTCTGCATAATTGCGTTCCCCGGTCTCAACCGTGGGAGCCAAACTTCCTAGCACAATCCGTGCTCCTGAATCGGCCTCCCGAATAGCAACGGCAGCGCGGGACAATAACTCGGTATAACTATAGGCATTGGCGTACCCCCCCCAGGCATCCCCTAGATTGGGATTGTGCCAGATCTGATAATAAGTGATCGTGTCCCCATAACGCGCAGCAAAGGCACGGGCAAAGGTAGCAAAAGCTTCCGCAGAAGGAGGAACAGTCGCCCACCCTGGCGCATCATCCAACACAGCAATCAGCGTCAGATCGCGCGCTGCACTTTCAGCCACCAGCATATCCCACGGTTCCCAACGAAACACACCGGGTTCCGGCTCAATCTCGGCCCAAGAGAACCGCTGGCGCACCCAGGCAAAGCCTCCCTCTGCCATCATATCCAACGCCCAAGATAATTGCACAGCGTCATACTGCTCCAACGCCGCGTTGACACACGCGCGCGGCTGTCCTGTATCCGCCACCAGTGTAGCCAGCACTGTCTCCCAGCCGCGCATCAAGAACCGCTGTCGCGCCTCCACTTGTATCCCGGCCACAACAGCTACTAACAACAATAACAACCCGAAGATGAAAATATATAAATGTTGATATTTCATAATAGAACGCGGTGTTGGCCCGCCCCTAACTTTTCTCATTCCGGTTTCACATATTTGAGGTATTTATTCACGATCTCAAAGCCCACCGATTCATAGAGCCGGATTGCAGGCACGTTTGAAACAGTGGTGGAGATACTCACACGATCCATCTAAAGTTCCAGATGATAAACCTATGCCGACACTACACTTTCATCACCAGTGATTCCAATGAATTTTATTTTCGACCTCTACGGGATGCCGTCTGAGCTTTGAAACATCATCATCCGGATAACCGAGCGCGAGGTAACAAGCAATTTCATAAAGTGAAGATCAGGCCTTCTTCGCTAGCCGTAATAAATACAACAACACTATCGCACCCATCAACGCTGTCACCAGTGCCCCTAGCACGCCGCCCAGCGAAATACCGAGTAAACTAAATAACCAACCTCCCAGAAAGGCACCAATCACTCCCACAACTAAATCTCCAACCCAACCAAACCCGTGACCCTTCATAATGCGACTGGCAAGCCCACCTGCAATGAGTCCGATCAACAGAAACAGAATCAAATTTTCGAGGTTCATCTTGTCATCTCCTTAATTTCGGTTTAGATTCCCTATCATTATGTACAGAGGCCGTTTGACCAGATGCCTGCACCCAACTTTTTAGTATAGGGAGGTTAGGGAATTAGTCAATTAAGGAGAATACTACCGGGAAATTAGCAATGGAGGAATAGGAGAGAAAAGGAGAAATACGCTGCGTTTTTGAATTCCTCAGACATATATCTCTCCATCAGGTTTTAAATTCCAGCAATCACGATGCAGTGGGTCTCGTTGATGCGTCCGAGTTTCGTCCCATCTTCAGCCATGAGATAGGCGATTTCCAGATCGGATGGGGTGTGATGCGAGAGCATCTTGAAATCGTGTTCGGCGAGAAACCCCTCGATGGCCCCATCCTCGATACCAAATACCCAGTCCTCTTCCGCGCGGGCGACGGTCCCACGGATCGCTTTTTCACCATAAAGCGAGTTCTCGCATCGGAGCACCGAAGCGCGGACATAGTCGAAGACGACGATGCTGCCCTCAGCCGCGCTGTTACGAATGAAGGCCAATGTGCCATCCACGGCACCGGCATCCAAGTACATCGTCACGCCCTCCCACAGGAAGAGCGTCTCTTGCCCATCCCGGTACCCAGCCTGCGCCAGCACATCGGCGAGGCACTGCTTGTTGAAATTGATGGGTACGAAAACGAGTCCCCCGGGTGTTGCGATCTTTTTGCGATCGAGTACTTCACGCTTGTAATGCTGTGTGGTGTAGATGTCCAGATCGAATATTGTCGCGCCTCTATTTTTTTCTTGAAAGCGGAATGCCCGCGTGTCCATGCCAGAACCGAGCAGCACGATTTGGGAAAAGCCGCGCTCCAATGCATCCACAAAGACTTCATCGAATACCCTAGTCCTCGCCAGGACATATTCGTGTATGCCGGTCGGAAACATCCTATGCATGCACCATTTCCGCAGAAAGGGAACGTTGAGCAGAACCCGGGCGAAGGGTGGCATAAATATCTCCGCCAGATGGTCGGGTCCACGGAAGCGCTCATCCTTTTCCCTAGTGGCACACGCCCGCGAAAAGCAGGTGTAGCCGGCAGTGCTTGATCCCTTGCGTTCAACCTTGCTTTCTACCATCGTTCAAACACCTCCTTCGCTGAACTTGGGAGGCCATCCATCCCGCAACGGATAGACAAAAGTCTCTCGTCCCCTCTTGTACCGAAAGTCACATATCCCCGCGCCTTCGGCAATTGTCTTGTAACGCACCAGCCCTCTATCAAAAGCGCGGCTCACAACGCAGTCACTCAGGCACATGTACGGTGACAGTTCATCCGCGCCCTGGGCGTGATAGAATTTGCAGATACCACATTCGGTGATGTCCAGCCCATAGTCGAACGTCTCACCATCGCCCTCGACAAATATACATACCCAATCTCCTGGATAGCGCCGCTGTTGTGATTCTATGGCTGCTGTCCGCAGACGTTCAACATATTCCTCGCCGTATTTGAGACTGCCGACCAGTTGAAGCAACCATTGGGGATGGTTAGCCATCACCCCGTAGGTCTCGTAGACAATTTGCCCGGTCTGCGCGACAGTCTGTCCCAAGGACTTGAGCACCTGGTACACGGCCAAATAGTAAACACCATAGCTCAGCCACTCGGTAAACAGGTTATCCTCATCACCGATGTAGGGCATCGCCGGGAGCAGCCCTGCATATACCTGCCGGATGTCCTGGACAAGCATTTTGGCCCGGCTTTGCCCAAAGCGCGCTCCCAACACCCTTTCCGTGCTGGTATAGAAATCCGCGAGAGGATCAGAGTCTCTGAACAGCGTGTATCCTATACCACCGCCAACGATAGCAGCAGCGGCGGATAATTTGAGAAAGTTCCTACGATTAATTTTCATTTTCACTGCTCTCCTTGTGCGCTTCGATTCACGGCGATCAGTGTCAATCCCAAATCACGGATCATCACCAGGATGCCATGCAACGCAGCCTGATCGAGCAAGCCGGAAAGGACAGTCTCGCCGTTGGATTCCTGGCAGATAGCCAACCCTGCAAACCAGTCTGACCAATCTGTGTTCAGGTAACCCTCAATTCGGATCTCGTAATGTCGTTTCATCTCCGTGTCTCCTGCGATGGGCGTACGCAATCTCACCTCTGATGAAATCACTATAGCAGAAAGAGACGTGTTTTTCGCCACACAAAGGGGCCAAATTTTGAGGTAGGGGGGGAATGACTCGAAAGTGTTATGCCGGGCCGATAGAGAGCAGGCCGAGTTCGCGCGCCCGCGCGATGGCCTGTGTACGACTTTCGACATCCAGCTTGCTGTAGATGCTGCTGGTATGCCGCTTGACCGTATTTAGTGCAATGAAGAGCCGGCCGGCGATTTGCTGGTTGGAGAGGCCATCGTTGATGAGGCACAGAACGTCGAGTTCGCGGGGGGTGAGGGGATCTGGGAGTGGGGAAATAAGTTTCCCTGTATGCCTATCCCCCCATACACTCATACGCCCATGCTCCCCTACTCCGAAGGTAGCAAGCAGTTTTTTCACATATCCTGCATAGGCACTCTGCGACACGGCTTCGCGCAGCAACGCCGCCATCGGTAAGCCCTCATTGAGGTACATCCGCACGTAACCCTCCGGCTCGGCCAGTGCCAGGGATCGTTCCAACGAGGCCAGCGCCGCCAGTATATCGCCCAGAGCGTGCAGGGCCAGCGCCTTAAGCGCGTAGATTTCAATCACGCGCAGGAAGGCGCCAGCAATCTCGGCAGTAGCAAGGAACGGTTCCAGCACGACCAGCGCCGCTTCCGCCTTGCCCTGAACCAGGTATGCGCGTGCCAGGATTGTCTGCAGGGTTCCGACAAAGGCAGCAGGTAACCGCTGGCCACACTCACCGGATGCAAAGGTGGCCTTGATTTCTTCTACCCAGCGCGTGGCCTTATCGGGCATCCCTACACGCAAGTTCAAATGCGCCTGTTGCGTGGCCAACCGGAAATTGACCATCGAATATTCGCCTTCCAATGCACTGAATTCGCGGGCTTTGTTCAGCACTTCCCAGGCGCCTTCGATGTCGCCTTGGGCCTGCAAAAGGCGGGATCGGGCGGTATAGGTTTCACTCAATGTCTGGGTGATGCCCCATTCACGGCACAGCGCCAGTGCCTTATCCAGCAGGCCGGCAGTCTTTTCCAGGTCGTTCCACTCGGTATAGATGCCGGCCAGATCAACATAGCCCGCCGCAGCCAGGGGAGCCGGTACCGCGTTCTGCGTTGCCAAGTCAATCACTTGCTGGCAAGATTGAGCAGACGTTCGCAGGTGTCCCCCGTGATACTGCGCCAGAGCCAGTCCTTCGGTCGCCTGTGTAGCCAGGAAAACACGGCCGTCTTCCAAAGCCATCGCGCGTGCCTTGCTACACACCTGGAGTGCCGCCTCAATTTTGTCATCCACTCCGTACATAAAGCCCTGCGCGATCATTTCAATAGTATCCAGCAAACGGGTCAATGTGTGGTGCAACACATCGTTCTCTGCTAACTGTGGTAGAGCCGTCAACGTTTGGCGACAATCTCCGAGAGCCTGTTGAGCGGCCTCGAGATGGCCGTTCATGAACAGCGCCCAGGCGCGATAGACTTGCAGGCGGGGACGAGCGCGCAGTGTCTCTCGCGGCAGCATATCCACCCAGCGCAACAACGCCGTTAGCCGGGCATCGAGGAGGCTAGCCGCGGCAGACTGCTCGGCAATCTCGGCGATACGCCCGAAATCTCCTGCCGCCCGCGCGTGCTTGACCGCCTGTTCGAGAAGGCCGTTTTCCACATGCCATTGACTGGCGCGACGATGCAGTTCATGGACCTGATTGAGGGGCGCGGCTTGTTTCAAGCGCTTGTGTAGCAAATCGCCGAACAAATGGTGGTAGCGATACCAGCACCGCTCATCGTCCAGGGGAATGGTGAAGAGGTTGTCCCGCTGCAGCCGTTCCAGCATCTCCACACCATTCTGTTCTCCAGTCAGGGCATCACATAGCGACGCGCACAGCCGGTCGAGGATGGATGTCTGGAACAGGAAATGCTGTACTGACTGTGGTAGGCGGTTCAGGACCTCCTCAATCAAATAGTCGAGGACATAGTGGTGGCTACCGGTGAACGCTTCAACGAAAGTGTGCGCGTTCTCGCACCCTTGCAGCGATAGCGCCGCCAGGTTTAATCCCGCGATCCAACCTTCGGTGCGGGCCTCGAGTGCGGAGATCTCCTCTGGCCGCAGTGCCAGTCCCATCACACTGTTCAGGAACAGTGAAGTCTCTTCAACCGTGAAGCGCAAGTCATCGGCGCGCAGCTCGGTGAGTTGCCCGCGGACGCGCAGCCGGGCGATGGGCAATGGCGGG
>JAFGFI010000255.1 GCA_016931185.1 Anaerolineae bacterium | reverse complement strand
GGTTAGAGCGCCTCCCTTACACGGAGGAGGCCGTAGGTTCGAGTCCTATACCGCCCACTTCCCCGCTTTTGTCACCTGACGTCGTCGCGCGATTTGGAAATCGCGGCTACGCACACTCACTCGCGCGGTTTGGGCTTCGGCCCTGCCGTGAGGGCCAGGTAGCACACGAACATCAATGCCGCGAACATCAACGTCACGCCATAGGTGCTCAGATGACCAAAGGGGTAGCGTAGACGAACCGCAATATCATAGAGGATCGCTCTGGGTCGCAGGACGAGGTCCCAACTATTCCAACGCAGAAAGCGGCCCAGGTAAATACCCATCCCGCTCATCCCTAAAACGATCAACACGAAGCCCCAACTCAACCAACGTCCGACCCAGTCTCTGACGATCTCCTGCATCAATTTAAGCGCGTAGACGCCCAGGACAATGCCGGTCCAGGCGAATGTCGCCAGCATGCCGATATCGAACCAGAGCGGGATAGTAGGGCGCGCCCCCAGATGCAAGAAGTCGGTAACGATGTATGGTGCATTGGGGAAGAAAGCCAACGCAATGGCAAAGGGAACCAGCAGCGTCCACCAGCGACGCGGGCGTCTTTCATGCAGATGCATCGCCCACACACTGCTCAGATAGGGTATCCACGCCAGAAAGAGGTTCCACAACATCGAGTAGAAATCCCACGTGCGTCCGATCAAAACGCGCGTGACGTAAAGCCCAGCACAGAGCAGCGAGGAGATTGCCACAGGATAGAATCCCTGGCGCTTCAAAAAGGCGTGCAGACGCAATAGCCGTTCGCTCAAGAGTGCATCGATCTTGTGTTCCATAGCAGCTATTTCAATTGGCGTAGACCTGTGTTGATGTAGTCCAGGTCGAAGGCGTCTGGGTCAATCTCATCGTCGCCATACCACTCGACGTACATCGTGTGTTCGGGATGGTTAGGATCTTTCATAGCTTCGAGGAACTCATAATATCCCCATATCCCGCCGATGTCTTCAAGCGGCGCGCTCAGCCGGCCTTTGATGCACACGGGATAGGTCTGTGCCGGATCAGGCAACAGTACCTTTTCCACTATGACGATGTGCTCCCAACTGTCTCCAAAATCGTATTCGTAGATGAACTTACAGCCCTCGCCGGGTGCAATATCCTTCAATGTGAACTTGCATTCATCCTGCATGTCAAAATTCCCATAATCTGGGTGTGGCTCGCCGTAGTACAGCCCGTCACCGACGATGAACTGGTGCAGGTGGGAATTTGTCCATTCGAAGGCTGTTTGGAAGACGTAGTGCAGCTTTTTAAGAGAGACGTCATTGGGTACCAGGAGTCGCCGCCAAATCGGTGGCTTACTATACTTGAGTGTAACCTTGAGTTGATATATATCAATCGGCTGTGCTTCACGTGCCATTGTCTACCTCCTTAAAGATAGCCACGAATCACGAATCACGAAACAGGTAAAGTAAACCAGAATGTACTCCCCTGCCCCACTTCGCTTTCGACACCCACTTTGCCGCCGAGTTTTTCGACGACGTTGCGCGCAATGGAGAGACCCAGACCATGGCCCGGTTCCGCATCACGCAGTCGGATAAACCTGGTAAATAACTGCCTTTGCTGCTCTATGGCGAGGCCGGGACCGTTGTCGCGTACCCAAAACTTGAGACTGGATGCTGGATGTTCGAAGCTGGATTCAGTATCCAGTCTCGAATAACCTATTTCTACGCGGGGCAAAATGCCTTCTGCAGAACGTCCCCCATATTTGATGGCATTGCTGATGTAATTGGCCCAGACCTCTTCGACCCACGGGCCGTAGCTGCGAATCTCAGGCCATGTCTTCGGCGCAACGAGCACCGCCTGACGTTCAGCGATCAAGACAGACAGACGCTTCTCGACATTAGCAACGATCCCGGGCATATTGAGCGGTTCCGTATTGATGGCTTCAAGCTGACGCACGCTCGCCAGCAACAGCAGCGCATCCACGATGTTTGCCAGCCGCATTGTGTTTTGCGTAATCGCATCCAGGTATTCCGCAATCGCGTCAGGTGTAAGCTCCTCAAAATACTCACTGAGCAGCGATGTAAGCGCGACGACGCCGGTCAATGGGTCTTTAATGTCATGGGCAACAGTATGCGCAAAAGCATCCAATTGCTCGTTCAAAACCTCCAGTTCCGCCGTGCGCTCGCGCAAGGCAACCTCGTTGACCTTGCGATCCGTGATATCGCGCACAACAATCAAGCGCCCGATAACGTCTTCCCGACGGTCACGAAGTGGCAAAATCCGGAAATCGTAATGCCGTTCCTGGTTTTTATATTCTACCGCAATGTCAGTTTGGATCTCGAGGGTGTCCTTAAACCGCTCCATCATATCGCGCCAGGGAGAGAATGCCTGTGTCGCAGATTGTCCAAGAATGACATCTGCCTCAGTCCCCATAAGCGCCAACGCCGCCGGATTCATATCCACAACGCGTCCCTGATTATCCAGAGCAAACATAACATCGCTCATGCTGTCAACGACGGCATCACGGGCGACAGGCTGCAAATCGAACAAATGATGACGGGTCATTCCGATGCTAAAAACGACACCCGCAAGCGCAAACGTCACCGAGGTGTAATCCTGCACCAGACCAGGGATGAGCCTGAATATATAAATCACATTGCCAAAAAGCGGGATCAAACCGCCCATAACCAGCCAAATCGATTGCTGGCGGTATAGATTATACGATCGCAGGGCATGGCGAATAATCAAGCCGGCGCCAAGAAACACCAAGAGATAGTCCTGAAAGACATTGACCCAGAACCAGGCCCCATAACGCAGGATTTGAATGGCAAGCATACCGTTTACAGG
>JAFGFI010000254.1 GCA_016931185.1 Anaerolineae bacterium | reverse complement strand
TCTAAAAGATTAATTTTCTTAAGTTCTGGTTTATAATCTCTGCGACCTCCGTGTCTCTGCGGTGAGATTTCCAATTTTTTCAGCGGACTCATTGTTCATTTCCTTATTTGAGAGAGAGCCTAAGCACCCCGGCAAATTTTATATATCCTCAGCCATTCCGCATATACTGTTTTGTAGGTATCAAGAAACCCAGGTTTTACTCCAGGATTCGTATAACTCATACTCCGGGGAGACGACGGAACTGTAGAGCGCATTTGCTGCCGTGGAGAAGCCCCCCACAGATGCCACGACTCCGCCCATGCATTTGAGGCGGCGCATTGCTTCGCTCATGACCGCTTTGCCTAATCCTCGCCGTTGGTGTTCCGACACCGTACCCACCGGTTCAAAGTAACCACTGCGGGTTACATCGTCATACCACAGCGTGCTAAACGCGGCGATGGTTCCGTCCGGCGCAACCGCCACAATATCCAAATCGCGGCGATACAAAGGCGCGCACAGCAGATTAAGTGCCCATTCCCATCCCTGGTAGGCTTCATCCGGTTCATCGGGATGAAATGCCCGCCACGAAGCCCAACTGCGGGCCGGGAGTTCGTCTATAGATCCCATCGCGCGCACTGTGTATCCATCCGGTACAGGCACCTCTGGAACCGGCGCATCTAGCCAGCGACAGCGCGCATATTCCGGCCATTCGCCCTTGCTATAACATCGGCTGCTGAGAAGCTCCTGGCGCGCCCGCGCGTGTTCATTCGCCCAAATCGTTATCTTCCGCCGGCCATCCGCCCCGGTATGGGCAAGATGGTCTTCAGCAAAGGCAATCATCTCCGTTTCCAGTTCCGGTGTACCCAAATCCGGATGAATTTGCAGATAGACATCCCCAGGACTCTCAGGATTCAGTACCGCCGCGAGTTGCCCCGTGGGCGTTTCCCATAAGAAGATCACGTCACCAATGTCAGAGAAGAATCCGGCGTTCGCATTGACATGGCAACGCCAGTAATCCAGGCGCGCCACATGCCAACTCCGCTCTCGCCGCTCATTGCGCAAAAACACCTCGCGCAGAAACGCGCGAATCCGCCAATAATCCGCTTCCTCTCGATACTTTCGCATCGTTAACTTCATCGATATCACTCCCCGTCATTCTATACGTGAAACGTGAAACGTCACACATCACGTTTCACGTTTCACGCCTCACATCTTCATTTGTAATCCTTTAACGCGATATACCGCTTAGCTTCTGCTAAATCCCGGCACAATACCAGGTAGAGTATGCGCTCAAGAACGCCTTCCGGCGGGATATCCACGTCATTGAACCACGCCAGATGTCCCCCTGTACTCCAATCAATGTAACGCGCTGAAGGATACGGGCTGACCTGGATCAGCGTCCGCCCGGTTTCTCCATTGGTAACCGAAACCCAGTACGGAGTTTCGGCCCAACTGATCCACGGATTGGGCTTGCGCTCCATCCCCTCAATGTGCAACACGTTATGTTCGCTCGTGCCATCCGGTTGCCAGAAGGAGAGACAACCGAGGGTAAAATGCCGCCAGGCAGTCGTCATATTATGCACACGGTAGATAACCTTGAGTACATTGCTATTACCGACCGTCAAGTAGTCAATATCCATACACAGTCCCAGGAGTCGCTCGCGTTGCAGGACACTGCTCATCCGTGCGCCGCGCCAGGGAATACCCCGCGCGTCGGGCAGATCAATCACTTCCCCCGTAAACGTTTCCCGGTGCAGTTTGCCGGGGAAATCGTTGTCACCCGGTCGCAGCACAATGGGCATCAGGCCACCGTACCAGGGATTCATCCAATCAAAAATACTTTGCTTGGGATAAGGGGACAGCGCGTGATTCACACCCCCCTCTTCCCATTGAAACAGAGCCGCGCTGAAATCCGGCGCGACACCGAAGCAAGTGCGGCCATTGTCAAGCATAAACGTGCCGTTATCCTGGACGACATCCACTGCCGCCCGATTGCCCAGGCGGATCACGGGAACCGCAACATTGACGTTGAAGATACGCGTCTGCAAGTGCGCGGCGGCGGTATACGCTGTGGCTTCTGACGGCAGCGTGAGCGTGACCGCTTCGCGCAGGGTGTTTTTGATGGACACATCGTGCAGTTCAAACGTGCTTTTATCAACGGCAAGACCCTCTGGCAACACCAGGGTAACCCCACCTTCCAAGGGCTTGCCGCGCAAGTTATCCACGACCAACGTTGTCGCCGCTGTATCCTCCAACGTCACCAACGGTGACGGCTCCAACCGCGCGTTGTAAACTTTGCGCACCTCCACGGGGATAGGTTCGGGTATTGTATCCTGACCTGCCAATCGCCGGGCGTGAGCGCGCACAGTACGCCAGTCGCCGGGGCCAATATACAGATGAAGCGTGCCGGCGGGCGTCCATTGCTGCGGGCCACACGCCAGTACTTTACTGTTCAGTCCTACACTCCACGAAAATTCATTTTCCTCAACAGTATCATCCCATAACACCCCTAACATCCCCCGCTCCGATGAGAGTACCCCCCAGCGCTCGGCGAACGCTTCGGGCCGTCTACTAATGTCCTCCGATCCATCGGGCATCTCCGAGTAGCGGGTCTGTACCAGACCCTCTTTAAGCGGCAGGGTCAACGTCACCAGATCCTCCTGCCAGATATAAACCCGGCGCGAAAGTTGCAATTGATGGGTATGAGGTCCCTTGTTGACCAGGGTTGAGGCGATTTCAACCAACGGCCCTCCGCCCAGCGTCACTTCACGCCGCAAGGTCATCCCTGCTCGATCGTTCATATCCGCCGACAGTATGGCTTTAAGCCGTCCATCTGTTTTCTGAAGTGTGACCGAAAAATCCTTCTCGTCTAACTCCGAAGGCCAGAAAGGAGGCCCGACCACCTCGCGGAAAGAACCTAACACCGCCCCTGTCTGCACTGCCGTAAACTGCATATCACCCGCGCGCGATTTCACGATGATGCGCGTCCACTCATTCTCCAGGCGCGTTTCCTTCTCCCCGTGGTCGGCCAACACCTCCCCCGCTCCCAGATTAAAGATAGCCAACCGCTCCGGCTTCGTCTGCCCACCTTTGAAATAAACGGTGACCAACAGCGGATAGACACCTTCTGCCTCTGCCTGCAAGCTAACCGGGAGCGCGGCGAAACTCTTGGCCGGGATAGTAACGGAAGACTCTGTCCACGCAGTCGTCAAACCGAGCGCGGGCGACAGGCTGACCGTAGCTTCCATGTCTGCCTTAAGATGGCTTTGCAATTGTATATGCACTGTCTTAGCAACACCGGGGAAAAGCGTGACATACTCCGGTGTGGTACGTACCTCGACCGCCTTTCGTGGCCGCATCCCGGTCCCTAATTCCAACACTTCTCCATTGATGATGAAAAGCGTGCGTACACTCGGTACCGGTTGGCCGGATTTCACATCGGGCGTATCCAGGGCGATATCCACCGGGGATTCAAATTCCCATGTCTCGCCGGGTGCAAGCACCAAAGTAGCGCGTTTGTCCACTTTGAGAGTATCTGTCCCGCTGGCGATGAGGCTGATATGCATCGGCTGTGCTTGCTTATTTGTCAGCCGCCACCGGATAGTCGTAGATAATCCCCGCGCCGGTTCGATGTCGCCCGCAATAGCAGCAGCGAAAAAGGCATCCGTCTCTACTGCCGTAATACGCTGTGCCTCGCGGTCGGCCCACACCGTCAGAGCGTCGCCATCTTCCTCCCAATGATAGATAAAGACCTTCATTCCTTCCCAGCGCTGGTCGTCCTCTTCCTGCTTAAATTCTCGCCTGAAGGTCGTGTACCAATTATGGCGCGAGAAATAGGGTTGTGCGCAGGATAACTGGCGGATAGGGGGGATAAAGTTAAGCATATAAACAGAAGTATCCGGAACCCAGAAGTACCCGCACTTTTTGTAGGTAGGCACAGATTTAAGATTGGCCGACCAGGTGTTAATGCTCAAGAGATGGAAGCCCAACTCAGTGCAACGTTCCACACACTGCTGCACCAATCTTCGCCCCAGACTCTTGCGTTGGTAATCAGGCTGCACATTAAGGGTCGCCAGGTAACCGGTATTCTTTTCCGATTCTCGCTCACAGAGAGAACAATAACCGACGATTTTACTTTTATCTGCCGTCTCTGCCACATAAACATTGAGCATCTTCTGCCGCTCGTGCATCTCCATCACCCATTGGGTGGTGATCTCCACACCATGGCTCATCGTGCCCGGCCATTGATCGTCACTGGCCTTCCACATCTCGACCAGTTTCTCCGCATCCGCCGGCATATCAATTTCCCGTATAATAAACTCCTCTTTTTGCATCATAGATTCTCCTTCATCAATTGGTGCGTTGCACTTTCCAAAGTGCGCTGCACCGGTTTTCATTCACGAACAGGATTCACCGTTCATAGAAACTCCTCCATAAGCTTAGGTTTGTCGTCATCGCGGCTGAAGCCATGACTGCGAAGCTATTTTCGTCATTCATAGTAAGCCACAACTCATGGAAACATCCCTTGAAATCTTGCAACCTTTGCGTCTGTGTGTAAGCCCTCGTCCTTTTATCCGCCATTCTTCATCTTTCGTTCCTCCCACAAAAAAGCCACGGTTTTTCGGTATATCCCGTGGCTGACAGACAACAAAAAAAGCCACGGGGTCGGTGTACCCGTGGCTCTTCTACTTCGATTACGCGATTATATACTTAGTAATCGTGGCACAGGCGCACCTCTCCTACGGTTACAGAACCGGAGGGAGCCACGTCCATCAAGATATGCTTGATCATGCCAGATTGGGGTAATGTATAGCCGCACAGGTACACATGATGGGTAACCACAGCATGGATAACTTTCATGTTCATTTATGTGTACCTCCTTGCGCTAAACTGACATTATGATACTACACCTGGGAAAAAAGTCAATGAGCCATAGTAGCCTCGTTCAATCCCAGTGACAGAATTCGCCATCGTGCTGGAAACGCAAATAGCTATCACCAACAACAGAACGCAGGTCAACACCAACACACGTGAGTGACGAACCCAATTTCCTATGAAGATCCAAATATAAAACATCTATCTTTTCAAGTATGAAGTAAATATCATAACCTAAGTTGCTACCTATCACGTGAATTTCTCTTTTTCGCCCCTACGGGCGAAAAAACGCTCTTTTCTCTTCCGCTACCACAAGGTAGCAACTCGCGTTATCATCTGAATTCCTCCGCCGTCGGCTGCCAGTTCGAGAACAACAACTTGAGGAAACCTGCCGCCAGGCGCGTGATAGCTTTGTGGTTACGGATGTCTTCGCACGCTCAAAAGGATCTGGGCCGATGGTACTTATCAAAGTGATCTAGTCGAGTTTGTGGAAGAAACATTAGGAGCGGTGCTCGAAATTGTGGAACGGGAAGCCGGGCAACATGGTTTTCCAATTTTGCTCCGGTGCTGGGTTGTGGAATGCACCTTCGAGTGGTTTGTGTAGTATCGTCGCTTAAGTCGCGACTATGAACACCTCATCGCCAGCAACACCAACATGATTTATCTAACTTCGCTACGGATCATGCTGAAGCGGCTTATAGCTTAACATACTGCGGTTATAACTATAGCCGTTGGTGCCGCGATGATGCGCCAGCTAAAGGCATAAACCGGGTTAAGAGTGCAAATCAAGCTGCTATCTGTGCTTTAATGTGCTATTTTTGTATTAATTAACTAAGTGGCTTCTCAACATTATTAACCATATCATTTAATTTCCAAACAAGCTCTTAAAAACAGCGCAAACTGTGCGATTGGGCCAAACTATATAAGATCGTCATCAATCTTGTCATTTCCCTTCTTGTTCGAGTTTAGACAACCTGTTAGATGCTGGGTATCGCCCCAGCTAAAAAAAGTTCTTTAACAAGTGAGTTTCGCCCCGATTTCAGGT
>JAFGFI010000253.1 GCA_016931185.1 Anaerolineae bacterium | reverse complement strand
GTCGGGCCGCACCTGGCGCACACGGTGGTTGAGGGTATCCGCGACGTAGAGGCTACCGTCTAGGCTGACGGCCACCGAATGTGGCTCGTTGAGCCGCGCAGCAGTAGCCGGTCCGTCGTCGCCGCCAAAGCCTCCATTGCCCTGACCCGCCGCTCCGCTGCCCACCACCGTAGTCACCATCCCGCTGGCATCAATGCGCCGTATGCGGTGATTATAGGCATCAGCGATGTAGAGACTACCGTCCGGTCCCAAAGCAAGGTCAGAGGGACGATCCAATCCGGCGCCGGTGGCGGGTCCGCCATCTCCCTCAAAACGGCAGGGGAACAGTTGGCTCCACTTTCCGGCCACGTGCCGGATAATATGCTCCCGATCCACGTAGCGAATCTGGCATTGTCCGTACTCGCTCAGATAGAAGGTACCATCTTCCGTCACCGCAACGGCAATGGGTTGATCGACATGTACCTCCGTTGCAGGAAGATCGTTCTCGTAGGGATTGTAGGGACCGTACCCAGCGACAGAGTCAATCACCTCCGCGAAACTGTCTGCCGACTGCCTCTCGCCGTCTCCGCGATACAAAATGCGACGGGTCGGGTCGTAAGCATGATGCACACTCAAGCTCCACCCACCCAGGCCCAATCCCCGGGCATTCCACCCACCTACGGCCACGTCATACATCTCCCATAGCGTCACCTCCTCCCGCGAGGCGGTAACCGGCGTACCATTTCCAGAGTAGCCAAACGAGCGCATCAACCCCTCAAGGCTTTGGTAGATACCATCGTAGACGTAGCCGATAGCAATCTCGGCACGCTGCATACCCTGCACTTTCTGCTCGTAGGCATCCAGGCCATCCCACGTGAAGACATAATCCAGATCGGGCTGGGGAGTAAAGCTTTCGGTGAACAGCCGACCGGCCACGCGAATCTCCAGGTCGATACGTTTCAGATCGGGAGGCAGATCCTTGTCGCTCAGAGGGATATGCACGCTGTACTCAACCCGGCGACCGGGCACGCGGCTGCTGTCATAATACAGAGTATAAGGTGTTCCCTTGACATCCACAAACTCGGTGAGGATCTGATTCTGGACACCGATCAACGAACCTGGACGGTCACAGCCCGCCACCGCACACCATACCTTCTGCATCTTGCCTAATGCTGCCCCGAACATCTCACGCGCTCTGGCCCATAGCGGTGGTCCATAGCGCAAATTTGCGTCCCAGGACGAAAAGTGATCCACGGTGAAGCGCCATATACTCTGACCAGAAGTATAAAGTGTAGCCAGCCTCGCCCGTTCGGCATCCGTGATCCCGAGAGCGACCCCGTTATCCATCAGCCCATCACCTGTGGTATCCAGCTCAGCCAACCCATCGCTGATAGCCAGGATTTCGATCACCCGCCCATCATCAGACGGCACCCATACCGCGGACTCATCGTCGTAATACCCTACTGGCACCCCGGTACCGGTAGGGATTTCCAGGAAATTCTCCAGATAGACCGGTACTGGCCTATCAAAAGCCACTTCCTGATCTTGCCCTGGCGCCTCATCGGCACGCAAATCTACCGCGTAGGTATAGCCACTGGCGAGAGGCAATTCGGCAGGCATGGCCGCTGGGCCACTATCACCTACCGTGAACTCAGTAGCCCGGACGTTGAGCATACTGACCGTCTGAGTCGTGCCGCCAGAGAGAACAATCTTGGCCTGAGTACCTTCGGGGATCAGCACTGTAGCCTGGCGCATCCCGTCATCATCATTTATCAAGCTACCTCGAGCAACTTGCATCTCACCCACCCCCAGAGCGACGGAGGTGACCTGGGTATCCTTGGCGATCATCACTATATCCGGCAGCCAGATATAGTCCTGCCAGGGGACCTGGATATCCCGCTGGACGGGCAAATAACCTTCCTTTTGATATTGCACCACCAATTCCCCGCCCCCATTAACGGCTATGTCGAAAGCGCCGTCCTGCCGGGTAAGCGTTTGGCCAAATTCGGGATGGTCAAGGATGGTAATGGTCACGCCGGAAACAGGGCCACCCTCGCGCGCGTTCACCTTACCACGCAGCACCGCTACCCGCTTACCCTCGAAGATACCGGGCACAACGCCAGTCTGGATAGGATGATCACCGGTATAGAGAAAAGCCGTGGCCGAGAGCATAGTTGTTGCCACTGTCTCATCTACAGGCGGAGCAATCATCACCGGGTCGACGGGAACACCGTCAGTAAAAGTGATCACTGCCGTATCCCATGCCGTCCCGCTGGTAGCAGTAACATACACCGTGCCGGCTACCCGCGAGGTAAGCGTCGAAGTCGCCACACCGTTGGCGGTTGGATGTGGCACAAGTGCAGTCTCAAAGTTCGTCATCCACGTGACCAGCGTTCCATCAGGTGCGGCATAGCCAAGTTGATCGGTAACGGTGGCCGTGAGTATACTCGTCTCTCCAATTTCCAACGTCACCGGGTGGGCAGTCAACGTCAATGCCGCGGTGAAGGGTAAAACTTTCACGTTTCCCGTAATTTGTGGTGCTGTAGCCAGATAATAAGGATACATACCGGTTATCGTGAATGTATAAATGTACATCGCCCCAGGACCTAATGTGGCGCGAAAACCGTCACCTTTTGGCCCAATAGTTGATGGAATCGCCCATCTGGAACCAGGAAGACCGTTACGATTGCCGGCATCGCGCAACACCAGGGGCAAATAGAGGCGGTAAGGTTCGCCGCTTACCAACGTGTGAGTCAAGGAGGTGGTGTTAAACCAGGTCACTGGACTGCCGGCCGTGACCGTAAGCCATTGTGGCTCTACCCCGGTTCCGGTGATGTGAATCAGCCGTTCTTGAGCAGAGATCTCCCTGCTGTAAACTCGATTTACCGGGTCGCCCCTAGAAATTGGCAAATCTGTCCCACGTACTTTTTCAGAACGTAGCATCACCGCAACAGGAGCTGCGGCATATACAACATAGCGGGGCACAGTAGAAGTAACAAGCAAACAAAGGATGAGGAAAACGATAATGCTCTTACGCAACCAACTGAATCTCATAATATGCCTCCTTCATAAATAATTCACAGATCACACAGGTTAAAATAACCCAAGTTGCTACCCGGACGAATTCAGAACCGATCATCAGGAAGTTAGGGTTAAAGGCGGCACAGATAATATTGAGATAGGAACGAACAATAGGAAGCAAGGGGACAGTGGGGCTAAGGAGTGAGGAAGAAGCCAGGTAGGTAACTATACCAGAAAGTTTAAAGGCATTATAAATACACTTCCGGTTCTTTGCGCGCGCTGTAATCTTCGTGCAACCAGGCTTTTGTATGCAGGATACGTGGGTGTTCCATCACCCGCGCACCGGTGGGACAGGCACGGGTACAGGCACAACACCAAATACACAAGTGTGCGTCAGTCTCCACGGCATCACTGCTGACCGTAATCGCTGCTGTCGGGCAGACATCGGCACACACACCACAGTACGTGCATAACCCTTCGCGAACCACGGGGGCAATGCTGCCGCGCGATTGTTCCCATTGCTTGTAGGGATAATTACCCGGCACATGTAAGGGAAGGATAGCAGATAAAGTGTCAATATCCGCAATTTTCTCACGAATTTGCCATCCAAACGCCGCTGCCTTTTCCAGATCCGCTCCATCAGGTCGCCCGTGAGCGATAGGCATCCCCTCGCTGGAAAACGAATGTTCACCAAGAAACGCGCCCCCCGCGATAGGTTGGAAGCCAACTTCCTCAGCCAAGTCTCTCAGTTCTAAAAGCGCATCTTCATATTCCCGGTTGCCGTAAACCACCACGATCACAGCCAACGTACCCTTGCCCTGTACCTGCCGCAGGCGTTGTCTGGCTTCCTGGGGCAGCCGCCCGCCATATACCGGCGCACCGATAAGTACTGCCGTCCCTTCCGGCATCCCGGTATTTACGAATATCTGCGCCGGTATCCCTGGCAATGTCAGATCTATATGCGTCGTATTATTAACACCCATTCCCCGTGCAATATTTGTTAAAATTTTTTTCGTTGTTTGGGTAGGAGAAAAATAGATTAATTTTACCGAGTTAATATTCACTTTACTCTCCATAATATGGTAATCGCTCACAAAACTAAACGGTTACATTTTTTCTATGCCAAAGTTGTATCCTGTTCAACTAAACTCAATTCACACTCTGGGAACTGCGCGCTAACCTCGTTCATCAATGCCGATAAAGCGGACTCCTCATGACAATTAATCAAATACGTTGCCTGTAATGAGGTAGGATTGCGATCTAATCGCCGCAAATCCGCTGCCGTCACGTGCTTGAGCAAAATTGCGTTCAGATGGTCAAATGCATCCTCAGCAGGCGGCGCACCATTACCATAAGATGTTAACACATTCAAATAAAGATTATTCTTATGCGGGCGGGGAATGACAAATGCGCGGGCAAAGAGATACCCCAATGTCACAACGACTGCCACCAGCGTTGGCAGCCGTTGATCGGCTCCCATCCCCAAACCAATAGCAATAGCAATAAACAGATAGACCAACTCTTCCGGTTCTTTAATAGCCGTGCGGAAGCGCACAATGGAAAGCGCGCCTACCAGTCCCAAAGACAACGCCAAAGAAGATTTCACTACCGAAATCACCAATACCGTCGTCAATGTCAATACGGGCAACACCAATGCAAATTTCGCTCGATTGGACAATGACTGCCCGTAAGCCGTATAAAACCAGGCCACCAGGCTAGAAAGTATCACACTCAACAATAAATTAATGACTAATGTTGTCAAAGACAATGGCGACGAGTACGAATCCATCAATCCTGGTAGCGTATCCATACCTTTCCCCTTTGTAAATCGGTGCGTTGCACCTTCCGAAGTGCGACGCGCCTGTTTTCATTTTAAAATTCCCCACACATCCCACCCGTGTTGTCCATTATTCAAAGCACCAGGCGTAACAATGTCTACCGAATCCAGGCACACCGCATCCCCCGATTGGCAGGCCGTGGGGTCCACAATCCAGTCGGAAATATCATCATTACCCCCACGATGCACAAAGAGCGCGCCATCATCCCCTCCCAAATGCTGAAAGGGAGAAGTGAACGTCACGCCATCCGCCAGAACACCAAAAGAATAAGGAGTTACCGTCACCCCCTCAGCAACAAAGTCTATACCCACATCGTCCGAAGTCAAGAGTACGAGGTTGTCATTACCCGTTCCCAATCCAAAGCCCGGATCAGTAGTCACATCTAACAACCCGTTCCCCACATAAAACAACATCTGCCCATCACGCGCATCCAAATCGTCCTCCGGAAAATACACAGCGTTAGACTCCGTTTCAGTCGCTAAGATCAGGATGATCGTATCTTCCGGTATTGAGGCCAACACATCTATAGAGGGAAAGATAATCGAACCTTCATCCGTGCCCGTTTTTTTATCATTGTCGGTAAGCCGCCAGCCGCGCAAGTCCATGCCAGATGCAACATCTGGCCCAGATGCAGCATCCGGCACCCGGCGTATCCATAACTCTATCCAATCTCCTTCAATAGGACGCTGCCCCACCGTAACATAGCGCGTGCCATTATCATTGATCCACATCTCGTTAATCAACACATCATCAGGCCGCAAGGTAACATCCGCCGCTGCATGTGATGCAAAGTGTGCTCTAAATAGATGCGGTACGCTATGCGTACCCGCATCAACAGGGATAGTCACTGTCTGATTTACTTCCGGCAACACGTCCCATTCTACTTCCGTCTCGGAATCGGTACCTGCCCGCCGCCATTCCACAAATGTATACCCAGGCTTGGGGACCGCTGTCACCTGTAAAGACGTACCCGCAAAATACACACGCGCATAGGTTCCCTCATCTGCCTTCCGAACATCCACATCCGTCACTAACGGCTCCCCATTCACAAAAATCCATCCACTATCCGCCGGAACCGTCTCAAACTGCCAAACAACAGGATTCCCTGCACCCAACCTCTCAACCAATTGTCCCCGTACCTGGTCAGGACGCTCCTCCACAAAACGCAATAATGCTTTAACATTATCTTCCCAATCCAACGACGCAGGCCAACGTTCACTCTCATACGTTATATCATCGGCCAGCACTCCCTGCCAATAAATGACACGTTCAGCCATCCTCTCCTCGGCCAACACCGTGTTGAGTAGATCAGCAGTTCGCTCAGCAAATTGCACTCGATACGCAGGATTATCTAACAGTGCGCGCAGCAAGAAAGAGAAGTCATCTAACTCAGCACCGGGTTGTAGCGCGGGGATAACATCATCTGGGAGCTGAGCAAACGTCGTTCCCCCCTCATAAAGAAAAAACCACCGGCCACCACGCGAGCGCGCAGCAAATAGGTCCGCACCGGAAAAGCCAAAATAAAGCTGCAACACCGCAAAGTCAGTAAAGTTATCCAGGTCTAACCGGGATTCAAGATAAGCATATTGAGTGGAGTCTACCAGATTATGATCCTGAACCCAGTCCATCAACGCATCCCACGCCTCATCATCCCCTTCGCGAGGACGACCATCCTGCACCAAATCTATATTTTCTCCCCCACCGACACGCTCATCAGCGCGATCCTGCAGGAAAAAGCGATCTATGCGCTCACTAAGACGGTAAATACCCCATGTCTCACCATTGATGAACAGCCGCACGAAGCGACCCTGCGCCGCGTGTAGTCCCAATTCTGTCGCCACTTCTGTCACCAATTGATCGCGGAATAAGGTCCAGCGACCCTCACAATCTCCGGCTTGGAGCAGCAAGCGTTTATAGGATTGATCAACGGGCAACACGCTCCCTGGAAACAGCGGAGAGGTCAACGCAGATGAGGACATCCGCGACATACCATACGCATTGCGAAAATAAAGGCGCAGTGATTGTTTAGGCGATTCCGTTGGCTCCGTACCGTGGATGCGCAATCCGGCAGGAACAGAAAATTCAACGTCCTGGTGGGTATTGCGCATCTGATTTAGAATACCATTCGAATCAGTGGTATTCAATAACGTGATATGCACAGGGCGTTCCCAAGCATTGCCACGTTCCCAAAGATGTGTAAACACACCCTGTTCCTCACCCCACAAATCCGCCGGCTCAGCCACCAGGGATAAGACCGGCAATGTTCCCGGTATACCCACTACATACGTAGCCTCGCTCACAGGTCCCGGCTCCCCATTAACAACTTCCACCGCGCGGATAACAACGACGCGCCCATAACGGGTATCCAGACGCAGAGGTCGCTCATAAAGCGTACCCAACCTGGGACCAGGCGATGTGCCATCTGTGGTAAAGATAATCTGCCCATCGGGGTCCGATCCGCGCATCTCCACCCATATACTATTCCCCAGGCCGCCCGACGCATATATACCCGGTGGCGGAGAAAATGCCGGCCCCACGCGCACCGGGGTATCGGAGTTGGAGACCGGCCACTGTATAGCTTCGGACAGAGCATCTATTACCCCCACCGTGCCCAGCAGCAACAACAGCGCGCCAAACAGTCCGATGATAATCCATGAGGGTTGCAAGCGCAGTTTACGCGACATCATATATCCCTACCTTACACGCACCACAGACAACGTTACCCGTTGTGCATCCAATGGATGCCCCCCCGCGTCATACGCCGGCAACCGTTCACCACTTTCGGCATCATACATCCCCACCACAAGCTGGAAATCCCCGCGTGGTAGCGCGGGATCAAGAACCAGAAAATGTTCATCACGGACATACTCACCTGGCTGCCATAGGTTCGTTGGATACGACCAATACACCGGTTTGCTGTCATCCTGTGCCAACACGCGCTCACCATCAGCATCCGTACCCAATAAATGTACAAACACCTTGTAATCACCTGGGATAGTGTCCAATACATGCCAATAAAATGCCACCCTTACACGGTCACCTGGCGCCATGCGCGTCGGGGCATCATAGCCTACCAATGCTATCGCATCCCCCAACGCAGTCTGCATTGTGACCTCTGGTTGCGGGGGATCACGTGTGACATTAGGTGGATAACTAAGCGTCGGAAAGATATTAGCGGCATTCTCCGTCCACAAAGGCTGCCCGCTAGTAGTATAGGCCAAAGACAATAACAAACGATACGCCGTCTGGGGAATCCCGGCGGGAGGAACAAGTGTATAACGAGTGGAAACCTGTTCCCCCATCGTCCAAAGATGAGCGGATACATCGCCTAATGTTGTATCTTCAAGTTGGGCTAACACGGTCGGAATAGCACGGTCAGAGACTAATTGCAGCGTGTTTGCCTCCACCAACTGTAGTCGTAAAGTGAGCGGTGCGACCACATTCGTAATCCCCGGTGTCCAAACCAATGTCACATAAAGCGGCTCCTGCGGATATACATACTGACTGCTGAGCTGGTATGCTTGCAAGCGCAAGCTATGCCCATCAGCATCCACAAAGGCTACATTCAATGGAACGGGTTTCCCTGCATCAAAAGGCGAAGGCGTATAGCGGTAGAGCAGCAACGGCGCGATACTATCGTAAGCGCTACTCGTCCTATAAACCGTTTTATAGTGTTCCTGGAACCAGGGCGACACCCGCACTTGATCCCACACCAAGCTATTAGGCGTCAGAACGTAATCCGGCCGGCGTGCAGTCAAAACTTCCAACACACGCCCCGCCGGGGCCTCGGTTTTCATAGTAACCACCGGTAACTCTAATATTGGGGATAGCAGCGGATGCTGTGCATCCAACCGGGCTTTTGCGAATGTAATATCCGAAAAAAGGTCAAGATTCTCAGGAATCGCTACTACTTCCACCGGTAGCGCGTGCAGCCCCAACCAATCCACCACATCCTGGTACAGCGCGCGCCGGGCGGCAAAGCGCGGCCCCCACGTCCGTGCCCACAGCACCAGAACCAACATAGCAGCCATGACCAGGATCGTAGCCAAATCCGAGAGATGTAATGATGAGGAAGGTTTCGTAAGCGAAGATTTCGCCCTTATAGTAGCAGGTGCATTACGGTCAGGGGCCGGAGGCACTTCAGGGCTTTTGCCATTTTTCATATAATGCATCAATATCCACGTCCGTGCCCCAGATTCGGTCGCCATTCAAATCAATCCAACTCCCTGTCTGCACAACGGCTGTCTGTTCTGGGGATACATCTACCAATATCGCGTTTTTAACCATCATCGTCGCTGGGCCATACGACGGTTTTTTAATATACGCTGCCAGAGCCGCAATACGGGGCGCGGTCAATGTCACATCGGTCGCCGTCAAATATGAAAGGTCCTTACTCACCAAGCCAAAATCAGACCGCTCCACGGTCACCCGTTCCGCCGTTACGTAGCTCTGTTCCCCCACAGAAAGCCCCTTGTCACCCAAATCACGCATCTGTACATCATATACCTGTACATCACTGCCGCTCACATCAATGCCATCAGCCGCAATATCGTGAAACACACAGCGCTCAAACCTTCCCGAGGCAAAATCAGCATCAAAAGCATCCGATGCTGTATCCGCAAATTCTGTATCCACAAACTCAAACTCCGCGCGAACTACGTTAAACCCATCCTCCGCCAGCGTTCCCAAGATACGGCTGTAACTCACGTGGATTGGACTGCGATAAAACGTGATACCGCCTGTCAGTGACCATCCATTTTGACTCACGGCATCTGTATGTTCTACCGTCACATAGTGCCAGAACGAAGGAGAACGGGATTCCAGCACCACGATGCCCTTCCAGGCACTCTCCTGGGGTTGCAACACTACCGGCGCGGAGGCCGTTCCCTCAAAAATCAACGGCCCGTTCGCCAACAAATAAGACTCAGGGCCAAAGCGCAGTGTCGTTCCCGGTTCCAGGTGCAACCCGTAGCCATAGGGTAACAGCAAATCCCCTTCTATATCCCACGTTCCCGGCGCAATCGTGAGCATCCCCGATTCTGTGGCGCGTTCCAGGTAGGGATGCTGTGCTAAAGCCCGTGATAGCGTGGGTTGCGCGGACATTGGCCCTTCCGCCAACACCGGTGCGTAAGCCGGGATAATGGTCTGCGTCAGCGTGCGCGTCAATCCCCAGACCCGCGTCGCAAGACTCAATCCGGCAGGAAGTTGCGCCCCCATCCCAAACGTATCCGTCAACACCTGGCGCGGGATTTGCAGCCGCACATAAGCCAGCTTATCTGCATCCAATGGCAATGGGCGCAGCAACACACCAGAATTGGATGCGCCCGGTACGCGAGATTCTCGATCCCCGAATACAGGTTGACCCTCAATAGATACCGGAACCGCAATATCTGCGACAATGATATGCTCAAGCGTGTCCTCTGTCACCCACGCCGGGTCTAAACGCAACGACTTATCGCCCACCACCACCTCATGCACATCTAAGGGAAGATCTAATAAATTTGCCACAACTAACGATACCTCTGCCCCCCCCGCCGTTTCTACCACATTGAGGTTCTCCACATACACATACGTCGTCTGATAAGGCATCAATAACTCACGGAATGCAACTTGTCGCTGCACCAACAACTCCCACGGAGAAGCCAATTGCTCCGCCGTGAACTCCTGTAATAACACCGCCTGCAAACGATCAAATTCTGCACCTAATGACGTGCCATTTGCATAAGTACTATTCTGTAACCATTCCACATAACCGGGCTGACTATAATGCCATAAATAATGCACATAAGCCCATTGCATCACCGGGTCATCATAATCCATCGCTTGCTGCAATCCGGTCAATTCTTTCAACTCCACACTCGTTCCGTGACCCATCGCCTGGGTATCAAATCCAATCGGCTCCAGGCGCGCAGTTATAGGATTATAATAAAAACGCAAGTTATGCCAGATAAGTGCGTGCCCTGCCCCCCAAAAGTCAGAAATGGCCAGGAATTTTCCCATCGCCTCTACATCAAACACTTCAGAAGCAGAAAGTTTTCCCTCATCTAACGCGCGTAGTTTCCCCACTGCAATATCACGCTGTGCGGCCAACGCGGGACTGGCATCAATCCGGCGGGATTCAAATTCGTCAATGATGTGAAACTCTGTCACTCCACGCGGCGTAAGTCCATCATTAGAGTACGTAGCCCAATATTCCCACAACAGGTCTTCGTTATAACGGATGATGACGCCTTCACGACGCGACTGCGATTCAAAAAGCTCTTTAGCAAAACTTTCCTCGAGTGCGTAAATACCCTTGTATTCTCCATTAAGTACCACGTGAACAAATGTATATCCCACACTTAACACCCCCTCAGCGCGCAGGTGTGCCATAAAAGCCCATTCATGCAGATAGGTACGGGTGGAGGGGTCTTGCAGCGAGAAAGTATTCATTCCTTGAATGTAATGATCACCCTTCGTTTCTACACGGAACGACCACTTATCATACGCGTAATGATCTGTCCAATCCCCTTTGAGCCGCAGATCCACAGGTACAGTATTTTGTCCCACACGGATTGTACCGGGGACAAAATCTGTGTCATCGGCCAAAAGAATACCACGCGCCAATGCTTCTTCACGTTTCGCCACAATCTGAGCGAAGTCATCTGGCGCAATATCAATATAAAACGTTTCCAGGTCACCATTCACTTCTGGTGACGTGGGTGTCGGAGTCGCTACCGGGGTAGCCGTAGGTGCAACTGGCGTCGGGCTGCGCGGCACACTCCGCACCGCCTGCGGCGTATCACTCGGAAATAGCGTGCCATCCGCATAGTGGCCCAATCGGAAATCGGCCACAGCAGCACCCCACATGGACAAGCGAGCCACCACCACGCCCATCACAAACGCCAAGAACACCAACATCCACACCACCGGTGACGATATATTCCCTTTTTTAGACGATCTCCATTGCAAACTCACAGTCTTGTCTCTCCTAAAAAATCGAAGAAAAGGCTAACTTTCGGCCATCATCCCCTGTACGTACTTAGAAAAACGATCCAGCCGGGCCGGAAAATACGCCAATACCTGAGATAATCGCTCCGCCCCCTCTTCTACTGGAGACTTCAGCTCCACAATCACCTGCTCTGCTATGCAGGCCATACGAGTCACATTAGGATAGGTTGTAGGTCGTTGGTCACAAGCGCGGAGTGCTGTATCAATGGTCAAACGCACTTCCCGATCTGGAGTCACATAATATGCGCGAACGTAGCTGTTAATCAACACCGGGCGCGCAAATACATCCAACCACTTCTGAGCCACCGGAGGCAGTGTAGCTCGCACCGCGCGCACTAAATCGGCCCATGGCCGTGTCAAGTCAACAGGCACAGTAACCGCGCATGTTTCTTTCCACCCCGCCATTCCCTGCTTGCACTTCAGTTCTAGCACGGAATGTGTAAATCCCTGTATATCGCAGATACAACCGTCCGGCGGGCTATACCAGCGCAGACGTAACTTCTTCCGTGTTCCCTGCCCGCTCAGATTTGCATTGAGGGCCTGGTAATCCGGTGAATCAAAGTAGATGTTGTTCACCTGGCGTGGGGGATAGGCCTCTCGCCATTGGGCGGGGTGCAGCCGCACCCAGGATCGAACATCGGCGGCAGATGCAATACAACCGGATGTGTATCCTGCGGCGCAAGGCGAAAGCGCCATTTTAAGCTCATAACGCGGAGATGAAATGGTAATAGCCGTCATTGGCAAATTCCTTATACGGGATACGGGATATATGCTCATTCTGCCACAACCGCAATTTGAGTTTCCAACCCCCATAATTGCGTGAGGATCTGAATGTCCCCTGAATCAGCAGGTAAGGCGGATAAGGGGATATAGAGATACACATCATCCGCCGCGTGACCTGCTAATACCCCGCGCAATACCAGGGATTCTGAAATTTCCGACAGAACATCATCGCGGCTACGCGCATCCATCGCCGCCACCCAGTCCGGATCAAACGGCAAAAAAGCACGCTCCCCCAAATCCAATCCTACGATTTCTACCGGGAAGGGGAGCACATTTCGCACACGCACCACCAATGCATCCCCCTCTTCTGTCACATCAGCAAAGACAGTGCGCGGCGGCGCAAGAATATGCCGCATGCGCTCCTGGTGTGCAAGTAACGCATCCCACACCGGGGACGGATACCCCAAATCGCTCCCTGCGGCCAAACGCAACATATCCAACTGCGGGCCTAGTTCCACCTGCAAGCGCAACACATACCCCGGCTGGCTTAGTTCAACTAAAGCCTGTAAATAAGCGCGCTGGATTGCAGGATCGGTAGTGAAAACATCCGGCAGAGCTGCCTCTCTCCCCAACGATGCCCCCCTCAAATCCCCCCCCATAGGCTCAAATGTCTGCGACACAGGATCATAAGCCAAATAAAGCGCGCGCCAATCCAGTGCCGGCGTCCCCTGCCATAACATCGTAAGTGCAAGAAAGCGCCCCATCCGTTCCGCATCGAATATCTGTGAGGGCGACAGTTCCCCCCGCGCCACAGCTTGAAGCCGTTGGGTAGCTACGGACTGTACCACAGTTAAAGGGTCGCCTGGAGACAGCGATTCATCTCCAGGTAGCATCTCACTTGGCTCAACCAACGCCGCCGCGCGCGCCTCGGCTGTTAATCCGACCGCGCGCGCTGCCGCAATCTCCGCATACGCAAAACTATCCCCCGGCAAAGCCGCTTCTGTACCGGCATAAGCTGCCCAGTACATTTGTGCGTCAAAGAATACCCAGACCTGGTCCAAAGTCCGTCCCTGGGCCACCAGAGTTTGTGTAGATGGCAGTTCTTGAAAACTATATAATCCCCACGGCTTCCCGTTGATCTGTAGATGAACCAGATGATATTCGGGGACAAAGAACCCTTCGCGACGTAAAAGTTCCAAATATCCCCAAGAGGTTAAAGCATTCTCACCGGCAGGTGTGAGCAATGCCCATCGCGCTCCCAAGAGATTGGACCCTTCCGGCATCTCAATCTGCAACGGCCAACGCTCTTCCGCAAATGCGTCCCCCGGGCCTTGCCACAGACGCATAGCCCCAGAAGTCTCTGTCGTAGTATACGTAAAGGAAACCGTGACATAATCCGCGCCACTAGCTAAAGGTAAACTCGCGCCCCGATTCAGCGCTACTTCACGATAGGTTAGAAGTTGCTGATAATCAGCAAAATCCAGGTTAATAAATAACGTCGCTACGCCCTCACCCTGTATCAGCGACGATAGAACAAAACCCGGTTGCTGCACAAAAACACGACCAAATTCCCAGAGCGCGCGATGCCAGCCGGCAGCGTGACTTAAAAAGCCCAACCCAAAGGTTAAAACCAACACAAGCAGCAATAATATTGGAGACCCTATCAGCAAACGTTTAAGAAGAACACGAATTCCTGTTTCTGATGTACTTTGTGAAATGAGAGCAGATGCACGAATGCGCAATACGCTAACCCCCTAAGACTGACTCTTGCTGCAAGAAACTGATCTCTGTCACATCGAAGTTTTGTTTAAGATCGTCAATCAAAGCATCTAAAGTTTGCGGACTCTCGCAATCCACAAAATAGGTCAACTGTAACCCGCCATCCCGGCTGTCCAGGCGGCGAAAATCTACCACAGCCACATGGTGCAACAAACAATCATTGATCCGATTGAACAGCGAGGTTTCTCCGTCCTCAGCTACCGCCACGTTGAGATACAAATTATTTACCGAGGATTTAGGACGTAGCAACAACTGCACGGCCATATATCCCAAGAGCAACAACACACCGATCACAGTCGGCCAACGTTGGTCGGCCCCCACCCCCAAACCAATTGCAATCGCAATAAACAGAAACAGCAACTCCTCCGGTTCTTTAATTGCAGTACGAAAACGCACAATAGAGAGCGCCCCGACCAACCCTAAAGACAGCGCGAGGGAAGATTTAACAATGGTGATGACAAGTGCAGTCGTCAAAGTCAACACCGGTAACAAGCGGGCAAACTTGCGGCGGTTCGCCAATGATTGCCCATAATGCTCATAATACCAGGCCATTATCAATGAAAGGACTAATCCTATCAACAAATTCAAGACCACTGTCACAATAGACAACGGTGCAGACGCATTCCAATCAATCATACAGTTCACCTCTAATACTGTGACCAGTCTCCGACACCGCTATGGACGGTCTTCGACTATGCCACCACAATATTGTCCATTGTAACACATCAGTCATAATGCAAAAGCTAAAACTCTCTTCCAGGAATGTTCAATGTATAGCGTTGAGGCCAATGCGCCCGGTCCAGGGCATAGATAACATAGCCACGCTCCTCATCCCCGGTTAAACGATAAGGTTCATACCCCTGCGCCAGCGCCAGCTTGACCAACGCCAACACATCAGCCGCCAGGCCATCTGCACCAAAATAGCCGTCCGTCAAAACCATATCCACCGCTGCTAAACCCGCGCGCGCACAGATAGTATCCCCACGACGTAAGGCATCCTGTATCCCCACCAACAAAATCTCCAACGTAATCGCTTCGGCAGCATGAGGATGACGGACAAAGTCCGCGATAATGGCTTGCCTAACACCTTCCTGCGGGCTAAAAAGGATGCCTTCCAGAAAGTGCGCGCCCGGATCATACACCAATTGATACGCGCGCACCGTCTCCATCAAATGTAATTCTAATTCCAAAAGCTCCGGGTCAGGAGTATGTGTAGGCCTTGTTGCAATCCATGCCAACCATGCTGTCTCAAACCGTGACAAATTTTCGTAACCTAACACGCGCAAACCAGCTTCTAGTCGAGAAAAATCCCCTTCAGCAACTTCTGTCGCCGCCGTACAGACATCAGCCACTTGCTCCCATCCAAACTGTTCCACGATGTAGGTCACCAACGCGCCTGCCTCTAAATATCCAATTTCGTGTTGGTGTGCATAAAAATCTTCCGCCAACGTTGCCAATGGAATATACCGCTCTAATGCTAACACCGCTGCAACGCGGTCCGGCAGCGACTCAAAACGGTAATGCCCCCCGGCCCCGTAGACGGCCAGCCCCTCCCGTAATAACGCCGGCGACTGTTGACATCCGAGCATACCATCCAACCGGTGTACCAACTCGTGACGAAGTACTAACTCAATATTAACCGGAGAATACGCGCGATCCAGGTAGGAGATCGCCACCCATTCTGAAGAAGCGTAGCCGCCTTGCCCGATCACGCGATCTAAAACGTAAATATCTACCCATTCTTGTGCCACGCCATTCGGAAATGGTACGCCATTCGGAAATGGTACGCCATTCGGAAGTGACGCTCCACCCGGAAGTGCCAACCCAAAAAGTGCTGTGACATCTCGATAGGCAGCGTTGGCAAGCCGCATCAGGAGCGCAAGATCGCGCTCAGCGGCAGAATGGGTCAAGTAATGCAACCGAAACCCCTCCGTCTCGGTGATGCTCCAGGTCGTTCCCGGTTCTGGTGGCAGCAATATCTCCGGTGCGAGAAAGGGTACAGATAACACCAGTGTATTATCTGCAGGATCGGCATCCACAATTTGAGGAGACAACGATAATGTCAGTGTAAATGTGCCACGCGCCGTAGGAGCAGGTACAGTCCATACCCAATAGAAACGTGCCTGTTGCCGCAGACTAAGTCCCTGAGCAATGACCGGCTCACTGATCACATAGCCATCCGGCGCAGTCAATGTAATCGTCATAGGCATTGTAATTCCAATCGGCAAACGGGGAACGACATCCAGGCTTATCCGATCACCCGCGACTAAGGGATAGGGAAAAATCTGCACTCCCTGCCGTTCCAACCCCGGCCCATACCCAGGAGATAGTGCGGAAGCAGAGAAAGACCTCAACGCCGGTTTCAATGTCACTGTTAGCTCCGGAAAAGGGGGGAACGCAGGCATTACTTCACCGAGTAGTATCTCTGTAACACGCATAGCAGGGATAGCCGCAGATACATCCTTCACCAACGGCGTTGGGTCTGGGAGGGGTCTACTTTCTTCTGGATAAACGGTAGGCCATAGCGCACACCCCACAAACAACAGCAAACCAACCAGGATCAAACGCTTCATCTTCTGATTGTACAGCGAATCCTCCAATCAGCGAACTCTTTAAGTTTGACAAACGCCCACTAACCGGGATAATGCATGTTATAATGGAAAATCAAACTATATTAACTCAAGACGCAAACACACTAAACTACATCACAACCCCGGAAGCACTCCGCGAGTTGTTCGAGCAACTGATGCAGGTTAAGCACGTAGCCGTGGATACAGAATCCAATAGCCTCTATGCTTACCGCGAACGTGTCTGCCTATTGCAAATTTCTATTCCCGGTAAGGATTATATCGTCGATCCCCTCGCCGTGGATGACCTCAGTTCACTCTCTGCCTTTTTCGCTGCGCAGCACATTGAAAAAGTATTTCACGCTGCGGACTATGATCTTATGGTGCTACGCCGGGATTTTGATTTTGAATGTACACCCCTCTTCGATACTATGTGGGCAGCCCGTATCTTGGGCTGGGCACACGTTGGACTGGGATCAATCCTGGAAAAGCATTTCGACGTCCACCCGGATAAACGCTATCAACGTTATAATTGGGGCAAACGTCCCCTGGAGGCCGAGGCTATTCATTACGCTTGGATGGACACCCACCACCTGTTAGAACTCCGTGAAATGCAAGTTGAAGCTTTGCACCGAATGGGACGGTGGGAAGAAGCTCAGGAAATCTTCGAATACATTCAAAACTCTTTGCCCGAATTCCACCATAGTACACCTGATGAGATTTTTTGGCGCATCAAGGGGATACATACGCTCACTTATAGAGGACAAAAGGTGTTATATCGTCTACATCTATGGCGTGAAGAAACTGCCGAGAAATTAGAGCGACCGCCGATGAAGGTCGTCAATGACGCGCGCTTAATCCGATTGGCCCAAATCCAACCCCGTACGAAAACCGATTTGATTAACGCGGGATTGACACCCTACCAATCCCGTCGCTTTGGGCCAGGTATCCTCAAAGCGCTGCACAGTGATTCCCGGCCGCTTCCTCCTATGCCCCCCAACAACAATCGCCCACCGGCTATGGTCATAGAGCGCTATGATAGCCTGAAATCCTGGCGCAAGGATGTTGCTGCTCAACGAGGTGTAGACCCAGACGTCATTCTCCCCAATGCTGTACTCTGGGATATTGCGCAGCGCCCACCCCAAACCTTGAGCGATTTACTGGATGTTTCCGGCATCGGTCCCTGGCGGCAAGAACATTATGGGCCGTCCATATTACAATTGGTGGGAAAATAATCTATGAAAATTCGATTTTTAGGTGGTGTAGGGACCGTCACCGGTTCAATGTATCTCGTGCGTACCAATCGACACAATATTTTATTGGAATGTGGCCTCTACCAGGGTAAACGTCAAGAAGCTTATAAACGCAATCATAAGTTTTCCCTGGACATCCGGCGACTCAATGCCGTGGTTCTCTCCCACGCGCACATTGACCATTCCGGGAATCTCCCCAATCTGGTGAATCAAGGGTATGATGGCCCCATCTATTGCACCCACGCGACCCGCGAACTGTGCGCGGCTATGTTACCCGACTCTGGCCGTATTCAAGAACAAGATATTATTTATGCCAATAAACAGCGCAAACGCCAAAACTTGCCGCTTATGGACCCCCTGTATACCGAAGCAGAAGCATTGGATTCACTGCGCTACTTTGTCAGTGTCGGCTACAACCGTCCCGTCAAAATTGCACGTGATATTTATGTTACTTTCCTGGATGCCGGCCATATTCTTGGTTCTGCCATGATTTTACTGGAAACCAAAGAACATGGACGGCTAATCCGTCTGCTTTTTACCGGTGACTTAGGCCAACCGGGCCTACCCATCGTACGCGATCCTGTACCGATGCCCCCTACCGACGTTCTAATGATCGAAAGCACGTATGGTAACCGCGAGCATCCCCCGATCCAGGACACCCGGCGGCAACTGGAAACTATTGTCAATCGTGTTGTGGAACGCGGCGGACGTATCATTATCCCGGCTTTCGCTATAGGGCGCACACAGGATATTGTGTACGACTTACATCAATTGAGCTATGAACAGCGTATTCCCGATATTCCCATCTATGTGGATAGCCCGCTGGCCACCAATGTAACCGAAATTTTTCGTCTACATCCAGAGTGTTATGACCATGAAACGCATAACTTTTTAACCCAAAGCGGCGATATGGATCCCTTTGGCTTCTACCGGCTGCAATATACACACAGTATAGAGGAATCTAAATGGCTGAACGATGCGCCCAATCCCCTGATCATCATCAGCGCATCCGGTATGGCTGAAGCCGGCCGGGTACAACACCATCTTAAGCATGCCATCTCTGATCCCCAGAATGCTGTGTTAATTACCGGCTGGCAGGCACCCTATACACTGGGACGGCGTATCGCCGACTACGCTAATGGACAACACCTACCAGGTAATGAGACCTATGTACGCATTTTTGGTGAGGAATTTCCATTACGGGCTGAAGTTTACACACTCTACGGATACAGTGCCCATGCAGACTGTCAAGATTTATTAGCCTGGGCCAGACCTTATGCCAGCAGTGTCAAAGCCACCTTTGTTGTGCATGGAGACAGTGCGCCCGCTAATGCCCTGGCTAAGAAATTACAGGATGTAGGATATCGCCAGGTTTGCGTGCCACAACGCGGGGACAAGTTTAGCATCTAACGTATGCTCCATACAACGGCTGCACATCATCCAGCAATCAGAACGTATCCCCGTGCAACCTGGCGCTTGTTGCAGGAGCCATTCCCACGCGCTGGCGCTACCCATATGGCCATTGATGAAGCTATCCTACACGCGGTTGCAGCCGGAATTGCCCCTCCTACACTCCGTATCTATTCCTGGCATCCTCCAGCGCTGACTTTAGGCCGCGGCCAATCCCATGTAGATGCGGATATTGCCGCTCTGGAAGCCGATCAGATCACCCTACTACGGCGCGCGACCGGGGGCACAGCGGTTCTACACACTGACGAAATAACTTACAGTGTTGCCGTCCATGAAAAGGATCCACGCTTTGCGGGTGACATTGCAGACAGCTACCAGGGAATTAGCAACGCGCTGCTCTACATGTTGAAAAAGATTGGGGTAACACGTGCCGAGACCGGGTATCATACCGGACAAAAGACGATCAAGAGTCCAGTCTGTTTTGAAATCCCATCAGCTTACGAAATCACAGTGGACGGGCGGAAACTCGTTGGAAGTTCGCAAATGCGCATCCGAGGAGGTATCCTGCAACATGGTTCGTTGCCCCTTTCTGGTGATATCGCCAAAATCAGCCGTTACCTGACGGAACGCCCATCCGAAGATCGTATCCGTGGGCGCGCGCTCACCCTCTATGAAGCATTAGGTGATACGATACCGTCTGAAAAGATAGGTTCATTGTTGATCGAAGGGTTTATGATGGTCCTCAACCTGGAACTGTTTCCCGGTACACTCTTACCCGATGAACGAGCCTACACCGATCACTTACTTGTGGAAAAATATAATAATCCAGAATGGATTAAGCGGATATAGTGAATGAAATGCTCGCATTTGATTTTTGAGGTATTTACTTTATGATTATTGGAGCCTGCGTCGTTCATCTTTATTTACCTGGTGTAATGTCCCTCAAAGAAAAACGTGCCTTGCTTAAACCTTTATGCAACCAACTACGCAAACACTTTGAGGTTGCGGTTGCTGAAGTTGAGAATCAAGATATTTGGCAATCTGCAGATCTGGCGATTGTTACAGTTGCAAACGCCAGCGATCATGTCTATGCTGTGTTAGACAAAACGCTACAATGGATTGAAGCGGAGTACCGTGCAGTAGAGATTATGGATTGGGAAACAGAACTACGATAATAAATAGCTGTAGTCGCGACATCCCTGTCGCGTATCTGGGTGCGCGATAAGGATATCGCGGCTACATAGCTCACTTGCATATTTCCCTATTCAAGTACAATAAATCGCTATGGGTGTAGTAGATGAAGTTAAAGATAGGTTGGACATTGTAGACGTTATCGGCAAAAGTGTCCATCTACAAAAATCTGGCCGCTCTTTTAAGGGACTCTGCCCATTCCACACGGAAAAGACGCCATCGTTTTTTGTCTTTCCTGACAGCCAACACTGGCACTGTTTTGGATGTGGTAAAGGTGGCGATATCTTTAACTTCGTGATGGAATATGAGGGGCTGGATTTCCGGACGGCCCTGGAGGAACTGGCGCGGCAGGCCGGGGTAGAAGTTCGCCCGTTAACGCCGGAACAAGTCGAACAGCAGAGTGAGGCAGAACGGCTATACGCGTTGCTGGAAGCAGCAACCGAGTATTATCATCAACTGTTGTTGACGGCCCCGCAAGCAGCGCGCGCGCGGGATTATCTCCGGCATCGTGGGTTTACGCGCGATACCATCACCACATTCCACCTGGGCTATAGTCTGGAAACTTGGGATGGCGTCCGCACGCATTTATGGGGACAAGGTTATAGTATTGAGGAACAGATTAAAGCCGGGATGTTGGTAGAACGCGAAGAGGGAGGCACCTACGACCGCTTTCGGGATCGGATAATGATTCCGATTTGCAACCGGCGCGGGCAAATTATCGCTTTCGGCGGGCGAGTACTGACACCAGAAGCACAGCCCAAATATATGAATTCGCCGCAAACCTTGATCTTTGACAAAAGTAAAGTACTCTTTGGCTATCACTTGGCCAGCCAGGCGATTCGTGAGGCCGATGAGGCCGTGATTGTAGAAGGTTACATGGATGTAATGATCCCGCATCAAGCAGGATATAAGAACGTCGTCGCGCCGATGGGGACTGCGCTTACCGAAGCGCATCTCAAACAACTTCAACGACTCACAAAACGCTTCGTTCTGGCACTGGACCCTGATACGGCCGGCATCCACGCGATGATGCGGGGATTGGAAGTGGCGCGGGACACATTGGATCGCGAGTGGCAGCCCATTTTCGATCCACGCGGGCTCGTTGGCTATGAAGGGCGGCTAAAAGCCGACATCCGTGTCGTTGACTTACCCGATGGACTGGATCCTGACGAACTTATTCTCGATAATCCGGCCCGCTGGGAAGCCCTGCTCCAACATTCACAACCCGTAGTGCGCTTCTACTTTGAGCAGCTACTCTTACAAGAAAACCCACGCGAGCCAAAAGGGAAAGCACGCATTGTGGATGCAATGCTGCCACTTTTAAATGATATTGCGGATGGTGTTGAGCGCGAGGCTTATGCG
>JAFGFI010000252.1 GCA_016931185.1 Anaerolineae bacterium | reverse complement strand
GCGGGCGGGGTACCGCCCGCAAAAATACCTCCCTTTAGACTGTCGCTGGCGGTTGGATGAAAACAGGTGCATTGCACTTCAGAAAGTGCAATGCACCATCACCGAGAGAGTAATCTGTCAATTTGAAATTTGCCAATTTTCGATTTTCAAGGGAGGGGACTATGAAAATCACAGACATTAAAATCCATTACATTGAATGGAATCGCGGCCCGTATCATTGGCGGGATGGTATTATGCCCGCCGGTGCGATGGCTCGCACTGCGCTACTTCGCATTTTAACCGACGAGGGTGTGGAGGGTCTATCCTCCTATAGCGCGGGCGCGAACGTTGAGGAAATCAGATACCAGCTTATCGGTGAAGATCCGCTGAACCGGGAACACATCTGGCACAAGTTCTGGCGTAATTTGCGCTCCTCCCGGTTAGGGCTGGCGATTGGGCCGGTGGATTGTGCGCTCTGGGATTTGTTCGGTAAAGTAAGCGGGCAACCGGTTTACAAACTACTTGGTGGAATGAGGGACAAAATCCCCGCCTATGCCAGTACTGTCACGCTTGATTCGCTTGAGGAGTATATGACGTTGGCCGAGGCGTGCCTGGAAAAGGGATACAAGGCCATCAAATTACACGCCTGGGGCCGGCTTGAAGAAGATGCTGAGTTGTGCGGCGCGCTGCGCGAGAAAGTGGGCGATGACATTGTGCTGATGTACGACGCTTCAAGCATGTTCAATCTCTATGAAGACGCTGTGTGGTTTGGTCGCCAGTTGGAAAAGTATAACTACTACTGGTATGAAGAACCCATGGATCACTTCAACATGACGGTATTGGCCCGGTTAGCTGCCGAACTTGACATCCCATTAGCCGTTGCCGAGGCCACGCATGGCGGGCCATGGGATGCGCTGGCACAGATCCGGGCAAGCGCGGCAGACATCATCCTCACCGGGCCACTGGATGCCTACAAAGGCGGACTGACGGGCGTGATGAAGACAGCTCACATCTGCGAGGGCTACGGTATTATGTGTGCCATCCACGGGGGCGCGATCTCCCACCTCCACGCCGCCTGCGCCATCTACAACACCAAATACTTCGAGCGGCTGGTGCCGGAAACTTACTACAGCCCTCCCGGTATCCGTGATGCCTCTACCGAAATTGACAGCGAAGGGTTCGCCCACCCCTGGGACACTCCCGGCCTCGGCATCGAAGTAGATTGGGATTGGGTGGAGAAGCACACCATCGGTGTGGAATGAACCACCGGCAAAGTTTTGTTAACGGATTAACAGATTTAAACGGATTTTTTATCCTTTTGATTGACCTGATGGAGAAACCATGAAGATTACAAATCTAGTCGTTCAAATGTTTCACTACAAATCCCGCAGCGCCCGCGATAGTGAAGGCCACAGCCACCCTGGTCAGGAGCATGATGCGACACAGACGTTGCTGCGCATTGTCACGGATGAGGGAGTAGAGGGTTATGTTTTCGGGGCCAATGCCCGTGTGATTCAAGGATTGGTAAAACCCATTTTGTTGGGCGAGGATCCCTTCTATCGAGAACGCATCTGGCAGAAGCTCAAGGAGCGCCAGCGGCTTAACCTGGGTACGCTCTCTGACAAAGTATTGGCAAGTGTTGACCTTGCACTGTGGGATCTGGCGGGCCGTGCCCTGAACCAGCCTGTGTACAAGTTGTTGGGCGGCTTCCGCGATAAAGTGCCCGCCTACGCCAGCACGATGTGCGGCGACGACCTGGAGGGAGGTCTGAACACGCCCGAAGCCTACGCCGAGTTCGCATTGCAATGTAAAGCGCAGGGCTATCCCGCCTTCAAGCTCCATACCTGGCAACCGCCGATGCCCGGCGCGCCGGATGTGAAGCGCGATATTGCCGCGTGTGCCGCTGTGCGGGAGGCTGTCGGTGACGATATGCCCCTGATGATCGATCCCTTCCACTACTATAGCCGCGAAGAAGCCTTGACTCTCGGCAAAGCACTGGAAACCCTTAACTTCTACTGGATTGAGGAGCCGATGGACGAGTACAGTATCTCCTCCTATGTCTGGCTCACCGAGCAACTGTCGCTGCCCGTTGTCGGGCCGGAAACCGCCGAGGGCAAAATGTACACGCGCGCAGAGTGGATCGTCCGTAACGCCTCCGACATCAGCCGGGGCGGCGTGGGGGACCTGGGCGGTCTTACACCCTTGATGAAGACTGCACACCTGTGCGAATCCTTCGGTGTACGTATGGAAGTCCACGGGAATGGCGCGGCCAACCTTCATGCCCTTTGCGCGATGGGCATCCCCGGCGAATATTACGAACGCGGCCTGCTTCACCCGTTTATTGATTACAACCAGCCTGCTCCCTGGCTGAACACCCTGGATGATCCAATGGACAAGGAGGGTTATGTGCATGTGTCGCAGAAGCCGGGGTTAGGGCAGGATATTAACTGGGGGTATATTGAAGAGCATTGGGTGGCGGATGGAGAGTAAATACAAAAGATAATTTTCGCACATTAAAATTTGTTCATTTCTTTTGATGTTGTTTATGTGAAATACAAACAGGTGCAACGCACCTCTTTACGGAGGAAATATGAGGTTACATCAAATACTCGATCAAAAAGTTTTAGAGGATGCCGCCTTTTGGGAAGGCAAAACCGTGCAATTGCCGCGCTATGACCGGCAAAAAGCCCCGGTGAAATCGCTGTGCTTCTCTGCCGGGCGGATGGCCTACGGGCACACGGGTGATATTTTGCAAGATTTGCTGGATGAGGACGCCAGTGTGGGCGTGATGACGGGCATTGAAACGTACAGTAGCCGTTATGTAGCCGATCTTGCCGCGTCGGATTATCTCATGACGCAACTCATCTTCGGTGAGAAAAAAGGCGAGGTGCTGCCCAAAGTGCAGGGCGCGATCCAGGCGGTGTTATTTGTGGATGATAATACCAAGAGTCTAACCTGGCAGAAGATGCTACAACTAGCGCGTGATCCCAACGTGCAATTTGCGACGATCAACGCGCCGGAGGGTGTCTATGGCGTCACCTACAGCGGCGGGGAGTTCGCGGAACCGGTCAGCGCAAAACTCAAGCAGGATATGGCCGAGGGCACGGTGACTTCTGACCCCGGCAAGTGGGCGGCCTTCGCCCGCGCGCGCTTTGAGGCGGGGTTGCCCTTCGCGCTGGTGAGCTGCACCAATTTCTCCGGCAATGGCCATTACACCGGTGCGACTGTGCGCACTGTCGCTAAAGCCTGGGAGGAACAGGGCTTTGCGCCGGAGGGTTTTGTGGACTATCTCTCCGACCCCTCCCGCTTTAGCTTTCCCAACTGTATGATTGACCGCATTGCCGTGCCGCCGGATGCTAAGACACAACAAGTGATGGATGACCTGGGCATCGAGTCCAACATCGTCGTCACCGAAAAGACGCGCTATTGGGTGGTAGAAGACCTGTTTCCCGCCGGCCGCCCGCCCTTTGAGAACGCGAAAGGCGTCATTATGGAAGCCACCTACGAGGACGTGAAAAAGTACGAGGATATGAAATTACGCATCCTGAACATGTGCCATTCGCTTATTGCCGGGCTGGGTGTGCTATTGGGGTACCAGGGACAGTACGGTATCTACCGCGCGATGCAGGACACCGATCTGCGCCGCGTGATGGAGCGCATCATAGAAATTGTCATCAATACCATTGAGCATCCTACCAAGATGAATCCCCACGATTTTGCCGCCGATACTATCCTGCGCCTGAACAATCCCAACATCCCCGACGACCCGATGCGCATAGCCTTCAATGCTTCGACGAAGATGCTGCCCCGTTTCCTGGACACCTATTACGCCGGACAAGCAAAGGGAATGTCCAATGATGAATTGGACATCGTACTACTCCCGGTAGCAGGTTTTTTGCGCTACACACTGGGGGTGGATGACACGGGCGCAAGTTATGACCTGGCCGCCGACCCGATCCGTGATACGTTGGTCGCGTGCGGGCAGAATGCACAATTGGGAACAACGGCATCCGCTGTGGCTTTTGAAGCGTTAGTGTCCCAGGTGGGTGTGATGGGCAAAAACCTGTTCCACCATGGCGACACCGGCCAGCGTCTGTTAGCGATGACGGGCAAGATGTTGCAGGGATTTAACGCTGTGCGCCAAACGGTGCAAAAGTATGCTTTATAAATAGGTATAAACACCAACAAAAAAACGGGAAAAACAACCGGTAACGCGCAGTCGTGACGGCGGCCCAGAAGGAAATTAAATGCACCCACAAGATAAGATAATGCTTCCGATCCTCTTTGGTATTGTCTTATTAGTCATCATAGTTTTTTGGCCCTATGCTAGCAAGCGAAACGGCCCGGCCCTTAAAGTGGGCCGGGCCGTGAGAGGCTGGGGATGGAGGATTTGAACCCCCACGTACGGATTCAGAGTCCGCTGTCCTACCGTTAGACGAATCCCCAAAATTGACTTGGGGTATTCTACCATGCTTCTTTATTTTGACAAATAGAGGCGGGACATAGGGGTATCGCACTTGAGACCACAGACCACAAAAGTCTTAGCAGGCGACCGGTGAACCATCTGCCGTTCACTGTTCAAACGTATCTTCCGGCAATTGGGTTAAATCTGTCACGACGATATCCGCTTGCCACAGCGCGTCTGCCGGGTTGCTGGTGGTGACGGCGATGCAGCGCATCCCCGCGCGCTTGGCGGCCTCAACTCCAGCAACGGAGTCCTCAATGACGGTACAGCGGGTTGGAGGAACATCAACGCGGCACGCTGCTTCCAGGAACACGGTAGGATCGGGCTTGCTCGGCATCTCAGCAGCAGAGACGATTGCATCAAAATAAGGGCGCAGAGCCAGCTCGTCAATGTGTGCATTGATGTTAGCCCACGGCGCAGAAGAGGCGATGGCCTGGCGCGCGCCGGAGGCTTGCAGGCGTTTGAGCCAGTCCACGACACCGGGCAATGGCTGCGCCTGCCCCCGGATGAGGTCACGGAAGAGGGCTTCTTTATGGTCTCCAATGGCCTTGATCTGATCCAGGGGTAACGTTGGGCCAAAGAGCCGGCTGAGCAGACTGTAATTGTTCATTCCGAAGGTTTCTCGGAAGAAAGTATAGTCGAAGGACACATCATAGTCCGCGAGGGTCCGCGACCACGCCTGATAGTGAAACTCACGGGTATTGACCAGTACCCCATCCATATCCCAAAGAACACCTTGTTGAAAATGCTTCATTGTATGACTCCTAGAACTATTGATTGAGTATGAACCAGACTACAAATGCTAATACTTTTGTAGTCCCAGGTTTCAATGTGATAACCCTATTATAACTCCCTATTTGCGTATTTGCTGGTGTTAGTATACCCTATAAAGAGCTAAGTTTTGGAGATGGAATGATCTTTCCCAACTCCTAACTCTTAATTCACAACAACTTTAAGGAGACAACATCTATGATGCTAATGGAACTACGTGAACGAGTGTGGCGCGCAAATGTTGCGCTGCCCGCAGAGGGACTGGTGACGATGACCAGCGGTAACGTGAGCGGGCGTGACCCAGATACTAATCTGGTGGTGATTAAACCCAGTGGGGTGAAGTTTGAGGCGTTGACGCCGGAGAATATGGTCATCGTTGACCTCGACGGCAATCTGGTGGAAGGGGACTATGGAGCTTCGACGGATACCGCGACCCATGTCTACGTCTACCGACGCCGCCCGGATGTGATGGGCATTGTTCACACACACTCCAACTACGCGACGGCGTTTGCGGCGGTGGGGAAGTCTATTCCCGTGTACCTCACCGCGATTGCGGACGAATTCGGCGGACCGATCCCCTGTGGGGATTATGCCCGCATCGGCAGCCAGGCGATAGGTAAAGAGATCATCCGCGCCATTGGAAATTCGCGGGCGATTCTGATGAAGCAGCACGGGGTCTTTACTGTGGGCGAGACGCCGGAAGCCGCGCTCAAGGCTGCTGTGATGGTGGAAGATGTGGCAAAGACTGTGTGGCTCGCGCTGCAAATCGGCACGCCAGAAGAACTACCACAGGAAGAGGTGGAAGCGAACCATGATCGCTACCAGCACCGCTACGGCACGCGTGAAGCCTTTACAAAATAGTGAGTCTACTGAAAAAAGTTGGAACTTCACCGCAGAGACACAGAGGTCGCAGAGATTTTAAGTCAGAACTTAAGAAAATCAATCT
>JAFGFI010000251.1 GCA_016931185.1 Anaerolineae bacterium | reverse complement strand
CCGATTGCCCGCGACCTGATCATCGAAGGGTTACAGGAGGGGATGATCGTCCTCGATAACCGGGGACGGATCGTCGATATCAACCCGGCGGCGGCGCGCATCATCGGTTTTCCCGCCAAGCAAGCGTTGGGCAAAACGATCGCGGACGTGCTGGCGCCCTGGCCGCACCTGATAACCCGCTTTGCTGATGTGCTGGAAGACGAGGATGACATTACCATAGGCCAGGGAGAAACGCAGCGCGGCTACCGGGTGCGCGTCACGCCATTGCGTGACCGTCAGCAACAGTTGCTTGGGCGCGTCGTCATCATCCACGCACTGGACACCGGCGCGGCCCCCGCAACCATACCATCCCGCCCCGCAACGGCTGCGCCCCCCGTCGCGCCGGCGAGTCCTGTTACGCCAACGACGCCCCCGCGCGCATCGGTGGTGGGCTGGATCACCAATTTCTTGCTGCCGCCGGCAAGACTCGACCTGGCAACGCCGCCAGGGACAAATCCCCTCGTGATACAAGCCCTGGAACAGGCCTTTACCAGTATGTTGCGCTTTGCCGCGTTATTTGGCGTCCTGGCGCTACTGGTCCTTTGGCCCGCCAGATTGCCGGCGTCCGGTGGCAGATTTCTGGCATTTGGCGGCGTTGTGGGTTTGCTGTGGGGACTGAGCCTGGTGCGGCAGATCAATTTCGATTATCGAGTACACTTGTTCATGCTTTTTTCCTATGCATTCACCCTGGTTGAAGTTGTGTATCATGGGTATTCGGTTGAAGCGTTTCTGTATCACCTGGTCCTGGTCGCGTTTGCAGTGCTACTGCGCGGGCCGCGCAACGGCCTGATTATGCTCGGCATCAACCTGTTTACGCTGGCGAGCTTTGGGTGGCAGATTGGGCGGGGCCGCTACATTCCTCTTGGCGTTGTGGATACCCCTATCGCTCCCCATACTGTCGAGAGCGGATTGTCTAGCCTGTTAGTTTTCTTGGCCTCGGCAACTGCTGTGTGGGTGACGAGCAGCGTGTTGTTGCGTAGTATCAACAAAGCCTGGCAACAAGAGACGCAAGCCCGGAACTTGTTGCAGGAGGAACGTGACCTGCTCGAAGCGCGGGTCATTGAACGCACCCACGACCTGGCTGAGGCGCGTGACCGGGCGGAACGTAGCCGCGACGAGCTGCGGAAGTATTTCTTGGCGCTGGAGCAAAGCGGCAACACCGTCGTTATTACGGATAAAGAGGGCGCAATCGAATACGCCAACCCACGCTTCGAAGCATTGACAGGCTACACCCGCGCAGAGGCGCTGGGGCAAAACCCGCGGGTTTTGAAATCAGGCGAGCACGATCCGGCTTATTACAAAGCTTTGTGGGGTACCATCAGCGCCGGTAAAATCTGGCAGGGTGAGTTTCACAATCGCCGCAAAGACGGTTCTTTGTTTTGGGAAGCGGCTACCATTGCCCCCGTTATCAATGCCGCCGGCCAGATTACGCATTACGTCGCAGTCAAAGAAGACATCACCGCGCGCAAAGAAGCCGAAGCCGCCCTGCGCCATTACGCCGCAGAATTGGAGGCCAGTAACACCGAATTGGACGCCTTCGCGCATACGGTGGCGCACGACCTCAAGAATCCGTTGACGGTCGTCGTGGGGTTTGGGGAGTTGCTAAAATCGCGCTATGAGACTATGGCAGCGCCCGTCGTGCGTGAAAATCTCGAGCGCATCACCAACACCGGCAAAAAGATGATCAACATCATCAACGAATTGTTGTTGCTTTCCGGCATCCGTAAAATCGAAGATGTGCCGCGCCGCCAATTGCAAATGGAGGCGATTGTGGCCGAGGTGAAAAAGCGTCTGGTGCCCATGCTGGCGGATTACAAAGCCGCTTTGCACGCACCCGCTGTGTGGCCGGCGGCGCTGGGGCACGCGCCCTGGGTGGAAGAGGTCTGGGTCAACTATATCAGCAACGCTCTGAAATATGGCGGAGCGCCCCCACATGTGGAACTCGGCTATACGGTTTTGCCATCAGAACCATCCGGGTTTTCCCCAAAAATCGAAAATCCCGAATCCAGCACCGTGTTCTGGGTGCGCGATAATGGGCCAGGTTTGACTGAAGCACAGCAACAACGGCTGTTTACTCAGTTTACCCGGCTGCACGAGGTGCGCGCTGAAGGGTATGGCCTGGGGCTGTCTATCGTCGAGCGCATTGTCAGGAAATTGGGCGGCGCGGTGGGCGTGGAAAGCCAACCGGGCGCGGGCAGCACCTTCTGGTTCACGTTACCGGCAGCGGATGAGGCAATTGAGTAGCAGGCGAATTCCTCTTGACAAACCCTTCCTATCTGTGCTATACTAGGGTTTGGAAGCGCTTCCAAACTGAGTGGGTGGAAAATCGTGGCGCTCATATTCCGGCTACAACTCAACGAATGACTATTAGACTACTAGACTGATGACTATTTCCGAGGAGGCTTGGCACTTCGATGACATTTTCTTTTCTTGAGTATGAGTTACACGATGGCTACATCCACAACTGGCTGGTCGCCGGACCTCAGGCAATCGCCATTCCCGATCCTGACCACGACACGGGCGGGGAACCAGAGCGCAAGCTCCTCATCGCACAGCATTACTACACCCCGGAAAACCTGATCCCTCAAACTCCGGTTGATCGAGAATCCTTCACCATTGATGACGCCACCTTGACCTGGCGCTACGTCCGTTGCCTTGACGATCACTTTGTCGATAAATCCACATTCCATCACACCTGGCATTACCTGCGCACTTGGGCCTACACGCAACTTTACGTGTGGGAAGATCAGGAGGTCACTTTCATCCTCACAACCAATGGGCCGGCGGACGTGTGGCTCAACGGGGAGCACGTG